>DKFD01000005.1 GCA_002452735.1 Patescibacteria group bacterium UBA6805
TTAGCGGGTAGTCCCGCCAGATTCCCACCGGCTCGTCTTGTGTCCGATGGTACTCAGGTAAAACAGCAAGAAGCATGACTTAATTTTCGCTTACCGGACTTTCACCGTCTATGGTTCCTCTTTCCAGAAAGATTCGGCTAATTAAGCCATATTTTTTACTTCCTCTAATTTAATAGACGCCGTTTCCCTACAACCCTCATTTATGCAAAAGCACAAATGAGTTTGGGCTCCTCCCCCTTCGCTCGCCGCTACTAAGGGAATAACTGTTGTTATCTTTTTCCTCCGCCTACTAAGATGTTTCACTTCAGCGGGTTTGCTTCTGTTACGACGACTTTGTTTTGCAAAGTCAGGTTTCCCCATTAGGAGATCCCCGGATCAAAGATTGCTAACATCTCCCCGAGGCTTATCGCAGCTACACCACGTCCTTCATCGCTTTTGGTCCCAAGGCATCCACCATTTGCCCTTAAAATAAAATCACAATTTTGACTAGCAAATAATAACCTTATTCTTCTTTGATTATTTCCTTATTCGTTTTTCAAGATGCTTTCCAAATAAAAAGACCGCTTCGCAGCGGCTTAAAATAGCAAAATAAAAGCTATCTTTGCAACCGCCTTTTGTTTTTGAATATGGTCTTATTATTTAACATGCCTGCTTAATAATTTAGCAGATTAAAATTATTTGTCAAGTACGTATTTTTGGTAAAAGACGTAATTTTCCACCGTGTTGGAACCGCGCTTTCCACTATTGACAAAAAAATCCATTCTGTTATGATATTATTATATAAAAAGGGGGGTGACACATGGAGAATACATGCTCCGTATCTGTAAGGATCACCGGGGAAAAAACAGCTCTTAAAAAATTAAAAAGGGAACTGGCAGATTCTTATTTCACCGAAAGTGGTTTCTTGATGGTCCGATTCAGCGTTAATGGAAAAGGATTCATGGAGCTTCCTTCTTGTATTCACAATACTTACCACACAACGTCTCTCTTCCTGGAAGAAAACGGTGGCGGTAATTGTCAAGGTGGATACGGACAAATCGTTTGCGGAACAGAAGGGGAAGCGATTACGCCTTTTTTCATTAAAAAAAGTACGGCTTGTTTCCTCGTCAGAGAGGAAGCGGTGCTGATTAGCGCCAAGAACAACGGCGGTAGCGATATCGCCGTAAAAATTGAACGATTCGACAGAATAGAAGAAAAAGACGGTATTGTCTACGGCAACAAGTCTCTGGTCTTTGAGGGTTGTTGCAACAAAAAGTGGTTCGAGGATGATTTTCCCGAAACGGGAAATCTCAACGAACTCCTATCTATTCCGTATTACGTTTTATTCTTCTATTTCGCGACCAGAGAGGCGATAAGAAAAAGCCGGTGCAACAACTGCAAAAGACCCCATTATGTCAAAGTTACACCCAAGACTACCCGCCCTCTTGTTAATTTCCCTCGTTTTTCAAATGAAAATTGAGGGATTTTTTATACCAAAAAACCGATATGAATATCAGCTTTTGGCAATTTGATTTTACCTTATTGACAAGGTGGGGTCTCCAAATAACAGAGATTGCTGTCCCCTATTGTCTACCCTGTATATCTCTCCAAAATTGGAGCCAGAGGCAATTGACTGGTACTGTTTAAAGCGTTCTGGACCGAACAAGCCGTCGGCGTCGCCAAAATAAAAAGTCTCCGTACTATTGGCCCTGACCAATAGACTTTTCCCTGAAAACAAATACCATCCTGCGATATAATCAGAGTCCTTCATGTTTCCGTTGCTACAAGACTCAAGGGCTATAAATAAAGACCCGGGCTTGTTTTCAATAATATCTTTGCTAACGATAGAAACGTCTCCCCCAACCCACTGGGACCTGGAACTGCCATGTATGTTAATAATCATTATTTCATAATTATTTTTGGCTTTTTCTAATATTTCTTGCTTCCTTTCGGCTGGATCAATGGCGTAGGCAATGTCTACGCTGGAAGAACTCTGGTAAAGATTGGTATAGGCCGGAATATTGTCGGCCAAGTCCCTAATCTTCTGATAGAAATCATTACCGTCTAATAATCCTTGGGCCTGACTGTCTACAAATAACATTTTTTTATCATATGATAATTGACCTGTTCTGTACTCGTGATTTTTATCAAAATAATTTTTCAGAAGGCCAATACTGTTCTCAAAATTATTAATGTTCGGGGGGAACAATCTACTTGTCCAAATTGAACGAGAATAGCCACTCTTTTGATTCAAATTTTGAATTATGGTGTCTGCCGTTTCTTCAATCCAATCTTCGGTATCTAATTTTTGATAATAATAATCTGAAATTTCTTTGGGATAAATTTTCCCTTCGTACTCGGTCGTACGATACATCAGTGGAATGTTCCCTATCAAAATAGCTCCTGCCAATTTTTCGTTTTTAAACAAACCGACGATGCTATCTCTTACTTCTTTGGCGTTAGCCCAATTATTATGTAAGACAGAGGCGCTGTAATCTGTGTCTTTTTCTATATCTGCTTTAAATCTTAGTATCTCGGAAGACAAAGAGTTGTACGTATTATCATCAACCACTAAAACCACGTGGTTTCTTAAATTAGTCGAACAATTGGACGTAAGCCCGCCATTAATTCCGGAACAAGTCCAAATCCACGGCCCTGCTCCAGAAACAGCCGAGGCAACTCCGACACTGCATAAATCTGAAGACGGTTCAGCATAAAACGCCTGCTCGTTGGACGAACCGCACTGGCCGTTAACCACGGGTTCTGTTTTCTGGGCCGAACAATTGGCATTGGTTCCTTTGTTGGAACCTTGGCACGTCCAGCTCCAAGGACCAGAACCGGTCACGGAAGAAGCTGTTCCCGAAGAACACAGATTAATTGTCGGGGTGCCGGCAAACGCCTGCTCGTTGGACGAACCGCACTGGCCGTTAACCACGGGTTCTGTTTTCTGGGCCGAACAATTAGCCAGAGTCATTCCTCCCATCTTGCAAGACCAAGTATATTGAGTTGGAGTGGCCAAAACAGGACTCGGCGTCCCCATACTACACAGCCCTGCGGTGGGAGCATCAAAAAAATTTTGATTAGCAGATGAACCACAGTATCTGCTTGTATCGCGAATATTTATCGGCGCTAAGTAGGGAGAGGCTGTTCCCGCATCTTTTTTGGTGGCAGAACACCATTCCGAAGACAGATAACTGGCCATCCTTCCGTCTATGCATTTCCATTTCCATCCAGTCGACTTTAATCCAGAGTACACGGAAGTAAAGCCAAACGATTTACCGATAGAGCACAGTCCAGAAGAATAGCTGTACAGGCCGGTGAAAGAACCCCCGTCGGCTGGCCCGCAAGTCCCTGCGGCAAGCGCGGGACTGACCGATAAAATTAAAATACAAATAAATAGCATTAAAAGTGATCGTTTTTTTGTATTCATATTGACAAAATTGATTATTATTATATTAATGTTTTGTCTAAAAATATTAAACTGTAATTCAATAATTGTCAATACTTGACTATTTTATCCGTATCGCAATAATTTATTGTTCCCAATCAAAAAAATACGAGAATTAACCGCAATAAAAAAGTCGAATAAATTTGGTTCTGCCAAAAACCCCTTAGATACAAATCACCTCGGAGGCTGTAGTTCCTCCAGCTCCACCAAAACGTCATGGAATTCATCCAGATTCTCCAGAACCAGCCCCGCCCCTCTGGCCACCAGAGTCATGGGGTCTTCCATCACATAGCAGGGTATTTTTGTTTCCTTGGTTATTAGTTTGTCCAATCCCCTCAAAAGAGCGCCTCCTCCGGCCAGACAGATTCCTTTTTTCATGATGTCGGACAAAAGCTCGGGAGGAGTGATTTCAATGGCATTCCTAATCTCGGTTATTATCTGGTTGATTGACCTTTCCATGGCTTTTTTAACGTCTGTCTGGTTGATAACCACTTCTTCGGGCAAACCGCTGACCAAATTCCTTCCCCTCATGGGTATTTCTTTAAGATTCACCCCTTTCGGCTCTTTCTCGAAAAACACTGCGCCGATGCTTATCTTAATCTTCTCCGCCGTCCTTTCTCCTATGAGCAGTCTGTATTTTTCCTGGGCGTAACTTACGATATCCTGGTTCAGCTTGTCTCCGGCTATTCTCAAGCTTTTGGAAACAACAATTCCTCCCAAAGAAATCACCGCCACTTCGGTCGTTCCTCCGCCGATGTCAACGATGAAATTTCCAGCCGGGTCATGAACAGGCATTCTTGCTCCAATGGTCGCGGCCATGGGCTCCTCAATCAGAAACACCTCTCTGGCTCCGGCGGACTTGGTGGCGTCAATTACCGCTTTTTTCTCCACCTCCGTGACTCCGGAAGGAATGCCGACGATAACCCTGGGTTTTAATAAGTAAAATTTTTCCTGCTGAGCTCTTTGAATCAAATATCTCAACATTTGCTCGGTTACTTCAAAATCGGAAATCACTCCGGAGACCAAAGGCCTAATAGCCACAATGTGCCCCGGGGTTTTGCCCACCATTTTCTCCGCTTCCCTGCCGATAGCCAAAACCTGATTCGTTTTCCTGTTCACGGCGACTACTGACGGCTCTGACAAAATGATTCCCCTGCCCCTCACATAAACAAGGCAGTTGGCCGTGCCCAAATCAATCGCTATGTCCTGAGAAACATTGGAAACGGTTTTATTGAAAAAATCCTTCCACATTTTTAATTAATTCTTTTATCTTTACTAATCTAATTTTTTTGTCTTTTCGGCCCCTGATTTCAATCGTATCTTCCCCTGTCTTTTTGCTGACCACCATCCTCAAAGGAATACCCATCAAATCGCAATCGTTGAATTTCTCGCCGGCTGTTTTGTCAATCCTGTCGTCATATAATACTTCAAAACCGGATTTTTGTAAAATCGCGTAAATTTCATCGGCTTTTTTCTTGATTCCGTCTTCCAAAAGAATCAAATGAATTGAAAAAGGGGCGACCGAAACGGGCCAGATTATCCCCTTTTCGTCGTTGCTGATTTCGACGATAGCACCCATCAATCGGCTGATGCCCAAGCCGTAACATCCCATCAAAACCGGATTTCCTTTCTCGTCCCTTAAATTGAATGGTTCGGAATATCTCGCACCCAATTTGAAAATGTTCCCGACCTCGATTGCCTTTTCTTCTTTGAGGTTTTCCTTTCCGCAATTGGGACAAATCCCCTCGTTAATCTCCTTGTTGATTGCCACACCGCAAGACCGGCAGATGTATATCGTATCTTCTCCGGAAGGAGTTACGGTCTGAAATTCGTGGGAATGCCGGGAAAAGCTTCCGCCCGAAGCCAGGGTCAAATAAGTCTTTTCTTTTATCCCGCATCTTTCCCAAACATTGGAATAGGCCTTCTTGATTTTTTCGTAAAATTGAATCAAATCATCTTCGCTGTCGTGGAAGGAATAAAGATCCTTCATAATGAATTCTCTTCCCCTTAAAATCCCTGATTTGGCCCGGGGCTCATTTCTGAATTTGGTCTGAATCTGATAAACGTATTTAGGCAGGTCTTTGTAAGACAAAATGTGTTTTTTCATCAGGGGCGCTATTATTTCCTCGTGGGTCCAGCCCAAACCAAGCTCCTCGTCCTTTATCTTAAACATCTCTTCAATTCCCCAGCGCTTACTGATTTCCCAATTTTCTTTGGGGTGAAGCGCGGGCATCAATATTTCCTGGGCTCCTATTTTATCCATCTCTTCCCTGACGATTTTTTCTATATTCTTAAGAACCCTTAATCCCAGGGGAAGAAAAGAATAAATGCCGGAAGATAATTTGTCGATGAAGCCGGCCCTGATTAACAACTGAGCGTTCGGGCTTTTTTCGTCTTTGGGATTTTCCTTGAAGGTTTTTGAAAACAATTCCGTTTGGCGCATATAAATTTAAATTAAAAGATTATTTCTTTAAATTGCACAAAATCCTTGAAAATGACAAACACTGCCAGGAAAATGAGAAGAAACATTCCTGCCTGCTCTACCGCTATTTCCAGCTTCTTGGAAAAAACCTTTTTGTTAATGACGCTCAAAACGATAAAAAGAAATTTTGCTCCGTCCAAAGCCGGCAGAGGAATAAGGTTGGAAAAAGCCAGAGCCAAAGATAAAATAGCTATCAAATTAACGGTCTGGAACCAGCCATCCTGGGATATTATTTTAGTTATGGCATAGATGCCGACCGGCCCGGTCATTGAATAAGCCAAGGGCTTGGCCGTCCTGTTTTCAAAAGAATAGCCAATCAGGCTTCCAAAAACACTGAAAGAATAATCAAGGATGTTCCATGAATGCAAAAACCCGGAAAAAACTTTCTCGCTCAAGGTGTTATAACTGATAAAAGCCGTTTCGCTGTAAGCAATGCCCAGGGGCTTTTCCTTGTCCTCGCTCAAAGTTACTTTTAATTCCTTGGTTTCTTTTGTTTGCTTGCCCAAAACGATTAAGCTGACTTCTTTGCCCAGGTTGTTTCCGGTTTCAGTGTCAAGAATATCGCTGTTGGCGGCATCTTTGCCGTTAACGGTAAGAATAATGTCTCTGGGCTGTATTCCGGCTGAAGAGGCCGGCGTATTTTCGTAAACCTCGACTATCAAGGGATAGTCTTTCTGCTCTCCGAAAGGAAAATGATACTGGGACAAAACCATGTTCTGGGACATTTGAAAAGAAGAAGAAACGATAAGGATATAGAACAAAAGGACGGCGAAAACCAGATTCATGAAAACGCCGCCGAGGCAAATCAAAGACTTGGCCACGGGGCCCCTGCCTTCGTAGCTGTGCGGGTCTTTGTCTTTCTCGTTGTTGATTTCGTCCATGCCGTAGATCTTGTTTAGTCCTCCGAAAGGAATCGCACCGATAAAATATTCCGTACCGTTCTTCACTTTCTTCCAAAGTTTGGGAGGAAAACCGATTCCGAATTCTTCAACCCTAACCCCGGTCTTTTTAGCGAAAAAGAAATGCCCCAACTCGTGAACGATGACCACGCTACTTAAAACAACAATGAAAATGATTAAGTCAACAATTAACATAAATTATCCTTCTAATTCTTTTGTTTTTCTCTCCACCAGTTCGTCTATTTTCTTATTATATTTGTCCACAACTTCCTGAAGCTTGTCTTTAGCCCTGAATTTATCGTCCTCCCTAATAAGCCCTTCCCTGGTTTTCTCTTGTATTTCCGACCAAGCCTCATCCCTAAACTTCCTTATCGTTTTTTTGGCGCTGTCTTCGGCCTGGGAAATAGCCTTAATCATTTCTTTCCTCAATTCTTCGGACATGGAAGGAAGGTTGATGATAATATTGGGTCCCTCGACAACAGGAGACAATCCCGAAGCCTCTCTGGCCAGGGCTTTTTCGATTGACTCTATGTACGACCTGTCCCAGGGCTGAATCATAATTTGCCTCGGGGAAGGAACGGAAATAGCCCCCAACTGCTTTATGGGAAGCATTTCTCCGAAACAATCCGCCTTAATGTCTTCAACCAAAGTCGGCGAAGCGCGACCCGTTCTCACGGAAGCCAATTTCTTCTGGATGAAATCAACGGCTTTTTCCAGTTCTGGTTCTATTTTTTTGATTATTTCTTCATGCATAATTTTATTATATCTTTAAAAATAAATTTTCCAAAACCAATTTTTTGTTGGTGTTGGTTGAATTGATTAAATATCTTGACCTTTCTATGTTTTTGATTTTCTCCGTTGTTTCTTTCAGAGAATCTTTTTTCGTCGCCTCAAGAATCATTTCCCGCCTGAAAAACCTCTCCCAAATATCGATTATCTCGTCGATGTTTTCCAATTCGCACATTTTCTTGGCATAATTGAACCTCTGATGATAATCGGCCCGGGAAAGAAAAACAATGTCCTTAATGGCCTGGTTGAAAATCTCCATTTTCTCCGGGTTATTGAAAAAATCAACGGCTTTTCCAATCTGGCCCGAAGAAATCAAAGAAATTTCTTTGGCCTTGCTCTTGGAAGCTCCCAGCTCGATCAAGCGTTCTTCAATATCTTCTCTCGAAACCAGAGAAAACTTGAGCTCTTGAAGACGAGAACGAATCGTGCCCAAAAGCATGTAAGGATAAGGAGTTACAAGAATAAGAATTGAATTCCCTCTGGGCTCTTCCAGCGTTTTTAAAAAGGCACTCTGAACTTCTCTTTTCATTAAATGGGCGTCGTCAATTATTCCTATTTTGAAATAATGGGAATAAGGCTTCAGGGAAAGCTTTTCCTGCAACTCTCTGATTTGTTCTATTTTTATCTCCCGGCCGGAAGAAGAAACCATAAAAAAGTCGGGATTTTCAATCAAATCGGCATCGGAATCTTCTTTGAAAATCATTTTGGCGAACTCAAGGGCTATTTTTTTCTTACCTGTTTTTTCCGGGCCGGAGAAAAGAAGAGCGTGAGGAATGTTTCCCCGCTTGACTATTCTTTGAAGTAGCGCCTTTTGTTTTTCGTGGCCGATGATGTCCATTTTATTGTTTGACTCTTTTAATGTCCGCCCCCAGATTTTTTAATCTCTCCTCTATCTTTTCATATCCCCTATCTATCTGGTAAACGTTCCTTATGGTTGTCTTGCCCTCGGCGATAAGACCGGCGATAATCAAAGCTGCCCCACCCCTTAAATCAAACGAGCCCAGGTCTTCTCCGTAAAGAGGGGTCAATCCGTTAATAGTAGCCCGGTGCGGGTCGGAAAAGAAAACATCAGCCCCCATTTTAATCAATCCCTCCAGATACCTTAGTCTTCCTTCGTATAAAGGATCGTGAAGCAGGGTCTGTCCTTCGGACTGAGTGGACAAAACTCCCATTACCGACAAAAGATCGGAGGGAAAGCCGGGAAAAGGAAGGCTTTGAACTTTTTTTATCTTCAAGGACTTCCAGGGTCTGACCCTCACTTCCGCTTTTCCGCCTCCTTTCATTTTTATTTCCAAAGGAACGCCGGCGTCTCTTAAATTTTTCAAAACAAAGCTCAAGAAAGGATATTCAACGTTCTTCACCAGAACATCTCCCTTGACCGCCGCGGCCATGATAATGAAAGTTCCCGCTTCAATGGGGTCGAAAATCAAATCATGTTTGAATCCTTTCAGTTTGTTTTTTCCCCCTATCCTGATTTCGTGAGCCCCGGTTATCTTTGCCACGGCCCCCATCTTATTCAAAACCTTCATCAGCTCCTGGTTGGGATAATCCAAATCAGCTGTTTTGATTAAAATCGGCTTAACTAAAGATGCGGCGAAAAGCATTATGTTGGAAGTGGCAGTCACGCTGAACTCGTCCAAAATCACCGTGGTGCTTTTTAGCAGACCCTTGAAAGAAAGCTTGACGCTGTTGTTGTTTTTTTTGACTGAAACTCCCATCTCCTTGAAAGCGTTGAGGTGGGTGTCAATCGGCCGGGGCCCGATTAAACAGCCACCGGGTTGGGCCAAAGATGCTTTCCTGAATCTGGCAAGCATCGCTCCGAGAAGAATAATCGCTCCCCTGAATTTTGAAACCGCCTCGTTGTTTATTTTCCCCGGATTTATTCTTTTGGCGTTGATTTTTATTTTCCTCTCTCCAACCCAGGAAACTTCCACTCCCATGCTCTGAAAAATTTCAATAAGCCTGAACACGTCCTCAATCAAAGGAATATTGCCGATAACGCAATCTTCCTCGGTCAGAAGCGCAGCAGCCAAAACGGGAAAAGTGGCGTTCTTGGCGCCGGTAGCCGAAATCTCCCCTTTGATTTTATTTTGACCGATGATTATCAGTTTCTCTTCCTCCATTTTATTTTTTGGACATCACGCTTTTCTTATAAACATCAAGGTTGTCCAGAACCACGCCGGTTCCCTTGGCCACGCAACTTAAAGGATCGTCGGCGACAAAGCAGGGAACGCCGGTTGATTTGGAGGCCAGAGAAGCGATATTTCTTAAACAGGCCCCGCCCCCGGCAATAATCATGCCCTTGTCCATTATGTCCGCAGACAGTTCGGGAGGCGTTTCCCTGAGAACGCCCTTGATGCACTGCATGATTTCCTTGAGGGGATCTTCTATGGCCCGGCAAACTTCGTTGGAAGTGATTTTAATGGTTTTGGGCAAGCCCAATATCAAGTCCCTTCCCCTTATTTCCAAAATCTTCGGGTCTTTTTCAATAACCGCAGTTCCTATCTTTATCTTGATTTCTTCCGATGTCTGTTCTCCCACCGCCAGGTTGTGCGCTTCTTTGATATATTCGGCAATGGCCTGGTCAATCTTGTCTCCGGCCACGCGCAAGGATTGAAAAGTCACCATGCCCCCCAAGGAAATCACCGCCACCTCGGTCGTTCCTCCGCCGATGTCAATAATCAAATGCCCTGAAGAAGAATTAATGGGAATGCCCGCGCCAATGGCCGAGAGAATCGGCTCTTTGGCCAGATATACTTCTCTGGCTCCGGCCAAAATACCGGATTCAATCACCGCTCTTTTTTCGGTGGAGGTAATCCCGGCCGGCACGCCTACTAAAAGTTCTGGTTTGAAAAATCTACTCCAACCAACATTCACTTTGTTGATAAAATACTTGAGCATAGCTTGGGTCGTTCTGTAATCGGCAATCACCCCCTCTTTTAGCGGCCTGAACACCTGAATGGTGTCCGGGGTTCGGCCAATCATTTCTTTGGCCTCCTTCCCCACTGCCAAAATCTTGTTTTCCGTTAAAGAAACCGCCACCACCGAGGGCTCGTTCAAAATTACCCCTTTGTTAGATATAAAAACAAGTGAATTTTTGGTTCCTAAGTCTACTCCTATTTTCATATAATCCCATTGTAGCCAATAAACAACAAATTGGCAAGGCCTTGATTTTTCCTTAAAATTGTATAACAATGGATAAATACATGGAAAAGAGTTCCATTAAAAAAACAGCGTTTTTCGTCTTGGTTCTGGCCTTTTTCACCGTCGTCCCGATTTTAATCCTTAATGTCCAAGGCTATCGTTTTGATTTTAAAAAAATGAAACTGGTTGAAACCGGAGGGTTGAGCATTAAGGCCTCGGCTCCCGAAGCGAACGTTTTCGTCAACGGCCAATATAAAAACAGGACCTCGTCTTTTACCAGGGACCTGCTTGTCCAGAATCTGGCCCCCGAAGAGTATGAAATAAGGGTGGAAAAATCCGGCTATCACGCCTGGGGAAAAACCCTAGGAGTGGAAGAAAAAAAAGTGACCAAAGCGGAAAACATCTATCTCTTTCCCGAAAAAATTTCATTTAATGTTTACAAAGAAAACATCGCAAACTTCTTCTTGTCAAAAGACAAAAAAGTCGTCCTCTATTTAACCGACGACAATCAAATTATTTCCAGTAAAAATGCCGTCGTCCTCGACTCCACCGAGGCTAAAAAATACTTTTCCGAGATACAAGAAATCAAATTTTTTGCCGATAATGAAAAAATATTAATCAGGGGATTGAATTACCAAAACAAAACCGTCTATTATTACATTGACGCGAGCAAGCCGTCGTCTCCGGCTTATCTTAAGGTCCTGGAAGACGCAGAAGACTACGCCATGGAAGAACAAAGCATTGTCTATAAATCAAAAAACCAAATCTTAAGGTATGATTTTACCTCTAAAACGACCGAGGTGCTTAAAACAGGAGCTAGCGCCTTTGCCATGAAGGACTATTACAATATTTACGCCATCGAGGATAAAATTCTGACCAAGACCAACCTCCTTTCCAAAAACAAGGAAGCTCTATCGGAAAAGCCCTTGGAACTGGACAATTATAAATTATTGATGATTTCGGACAAAATACTGGTTTTTGACGGCTCCTCTTCCTTTTATCTTTTTAAAGAAAACAAAAAGGAATTCGAGCCTTTTCTTAAAACAACCAATGGCATAAATTACGCCACCTTGCCCGATAAAATTATTTTCGGCAACGGATACGAATTATGGCTTCTGCTTCTTAAGGATTTTGAAACTCCTTTCTTCCAGAAAAACGGAGTCCTGGTCTTCCTTTCAAGATTCTCTTCAAAAATAGACGATGTGGCCTGGTTTAACAACGACTATTTCTTGTATACTTCCAACAACAATCTGCTGGTCAGCGAAATAGACAACAGAGACAGCATAAACGCCTTTTCTTTGTCCGATATGCCGATAAAGAAGTTCTGGTTTGATGAAAGAGAAAAAACAATCTACGCCTTGAGTGATAATAAAATATACGTTTCGGATAAATTCAACCCTTAAAGCTGAAACACGCCCCGAAAGGGGCGTGAGTATTATTAACGTTTTGACCACTGGGGCGCCCTCCTCGCTCTTTTCAGCCCGAACTTCTTTCTCTCTTTCATTCTTGAATCCCTTGTCAGGAATCCTGATTTTTTCAATCTCTTTTTGTATTCCGAGTTGGAAAGAACCAATGCCCTAGCAATCCCGTGCCTGATTGCTTCGGCCTGGGAACTGATTCCCCCTCCCCTGACCACAACCATCACTTCAAACCTGTCCAGCGATTTCATCTTGTCCAAAGCAGAAAGAGCTGTCTTCTGCAGCGCTTCAGTCGGAAGATATTGCTCCAGCTTCTTTTCGTTTATCGTCACCAGTCCGCTCTTTTTATTATAAAGACGAACCCGGGCCACTGATGTTTTTCTTCTTCCCGTTGCTTCAAAATATTCGACGCGAATTCTGGAAATGGCTTCAACCTTCTTTTGTTTTTTTTCTTTGGGCTTTACTGTTTTTTTCACCGGCATCTTCTTTTTTTTCACCGGTACCTTCTTTTTTGTTGTTTTGGCTTTTTCTTTAACCATATCTTACTCAAATTTAATTCTTTTTAATCGCTTGCTCCGCAACCTGTTTTTGGGAAGCATGCCTGAAACAGCCATAACCAAAAGGTCTCCCGGCTTTCTTTCAAATATTTCTTTGGCTGGAACGTGCCTTTCCCCTCCCAGATATCCAGAATGGCGGAAATACGTCTTGTCTTCCATTTTTCTGCCCGTAAGTTTTATCTTTTCCGCATTCTTGATGGTTATGAAAACCTCTTTATCCTTGTTGGGCATGTAATCCGGGCTGGTCTTTCCCTGAAGAATCAAAGCCACCTGAGTGGCCAGCCGTCCCAGAACCTTGCCTTTGGCGTCGATAACGTGTGTTTCTTTTTTGCTTTTTGTCTTTTCCATGCCTTTAAATTAATTCTATTATCGCCATCTTGGAACTGTCTGATTTCCTTTTTCCCATCCTAACGATTCTGGTGTAACCACCCTGCCTTTCCTGGTATTTAGGAGCTATTTCCGCCATCAGTTTCTTTGCCGTCTTTTCCGAAAAGAATGTCCTCAAATATCTCAAAGTGGACACGCCTCCTTTCTTGGCTTTGGTTATTTTCTTTTCAATAAAAGGAGAGAGCTCCTTGGCTTTGGCCTCGGTTGTTTTGATTTTTCCCTTGAGAATCAGAGAAGTGGCCATTGTTTTCAGCAACGCTTTTCTGACATCTCTTTTCCTGTGAAGTTTTCTTCCTTTCTTTTGCTTATTCATAAACTATTTTTTCTTCTTGGTTGTTTTTTTGCTCGCCTTCTTTTTAGTTGCGCCTTCCGCCACTTCTTCTTTCTCCGCCTGAACTTCGCTATTCAAAAAGCCGAGGTGCGAAATCAAAATGCTTAACGATTCTTTGAGGGCCTCTTTGGGAGAGATGGTGCCGTCGGTCTCGATTTCCAGGGAAACTTTTTCAAAATCAGTCCTTTGTCCGACCCTCATGTTCTCCACAGTATAATTGGCTCTGACAATAGGCGTAAAGGCCGCATCCAGGCCGATTACACCGATTCCTTTTTTTTCGTTGGATTCTTCCTGAAAAACATAACCCACGCCTTTTTCAACCTTTATCTCAATTTCCAGCTCGGAATTTTTATCGGTCAGCTGGGCGATATGCAAGTCGGGGTTGGCCAACCTTAACTCGGGAGAAAACTCAAAATCTTTACCGGCTGCTTTTTTCTCTCCTTTGATTTTAAGAACGGCTATCTGGGGCTCGTCGCTGAACATTTTAAACCTTAGCTGCTTTAAATTCATCAAAACATGCAAAATATCCTCTTTTATTCCCGAAAGGGTGGAAAATTCATGCGGAGCACCCTTGATTTTTACTTCTGTTACTGCCGCTCCGTTCAAAGAAGATAAAAGAATTCTCCTTAAAGCGTTTCCTATTGTTACCCCATAGCCAGGATAAAGCGACTCTATTTCAAAAACTTCGCAATTGTCCTTGGTCTTCTTGCTTTTAATTGAAGTTGGCAATGGAATCATAATGCTTTTTTAATTATTATCTTGAATAATACTCAAAAAGGGTGGCGATTTCCACCGGTAGCTGAACTTCGGCTGCAACGGGTTTTCTTACGACCTTGCCCTCTCCTTTTTCTTTATCAAAAGCAAGCCATTCGGGCAATTTGTAATTTTTCATTATTGCGCTCAAATCCTTTAACGGCTCTTTTTTTCTGGAACCGGGCCTTAGGGAAATGACGTCCCCCGCCTTTACGTCATAGGAGGGAATGTCTACTTTCTTATTATTAACCATAAAATGGCCGTGAGAAACAAGCTTTGAGGCCTGGGCTCTGGATTTAGCCCAGCCCAAGCGGAAAATTATATTATCCAGCCTGCTTTCCATTTTTTGGATAAGAGCGTCAGCCACATCTTCCACTTTTCCTCTTTTCTCGGCCACCCCCAGAACGTATTTCTTGATTTGAGATTCACTTAAATTGTACCACTTCTTCATTTTCTGTTTTTCTCTCAATTCTTTGCCGTATTCGGAAAAACTACCCCTTCTTTTCTTGGGTTTTTGTCCCGGAGGAAAAGGTCTTTTCACCATGGCACACTTGGCTGACATGCATCGCTCGCCTTTTAAGAAAAGCTTTTCGCCCAACCTTCTGCAAGATTTACACTTTTTTGTATTCATATTATAATCTTCTTGGTTTGGGAGGACGACACCCGTTATGAGGAATGGGCGTAGCGTCTTTAATTGATAAAATTTCAAATCCCTGGTTGGCGATTGACCTTAAGGCCGAATCTCTCCCCGAACCGATTCCTTTCGTTACGACGTGAATTTTTTTGACTCCCATTTTTTCAGCCAGCTGGCCTAAGGCTTCGGCTGTTTTGGAAGCGGCGAAAGGAGTTGATTTTTTTGTCCCCTTGAATCCGATTCTGCCGGCCGAACGGGAAAATAAAACGTTGCCGTTCAAATCAGCTAAAGTAATAATCGTATTGTTGTAAGAGCTGAAAATATAAAGCTTGGCTTCCCGACCAGAAGTTTTTGAAATCTTTACGTCCTTTCCCAGGGCCTTCTCAACCGCTTCGCCCTCTTTAATCATCTCTTCTTCACTTTTGGCAATAACGTGTTTTTTTCCCATAGTTTATTACTTAGGCGAAGGAGGAGCTTTTCTTCCCGAACCGACTGTTTTCCTCACGTTCCCCCGAACAGTACGGCTGTTTATTCTGGTGGTCTGGCCTCTTGCCGGCAAACCCTTGGCATGCCTTGCCCCCCTCCAGGAAGAAATGTCTTTTAATCTTTTAATGTTCACTATGACTTCTCTTCTCAGTTCTCCCTCCACCTTGTGGTTCTTTTCAATAACCTGTTTCAGGGCATTCAACTCATCTGGAGACAGTTCTTTTACTTTCTTTTTCGGGTCAATTTTGGCCTGAGCGACGATTTTCTTGCTCAGCGACAAACCAATCCCATAAATATATGTGAGACCGATAAATACTGCTTTTTCATCTGGTATATTTACACCTGCAACTCTGGCCATAAATTTAACCTATTACGCTCCTTGTCTTTGTTTGTGCTTAGGGTTTTTCTTGCAAACAACATAAATCCGCCCTTCTCTTTTGACGATTTTGCAATCTTTGCAAATCTTTTTAACCGATGGTCTGACTTTCATGATTATTTTCTTCTAAAAACGATTCGTCCTCGTCTTTTGTCGTAAGGAGTCAATTCAACAGTAACCTTGTCTCCGGCAAGAATTTTAATTTTATAGATTCTTAATTTCCCGGCTAAATGGGCCAAAATTTCCGAACCATCTTCCATTTGAACCCTAAAAAAACCATCCGGCAGACTTTCTGTTATTGTCCCCTCTTTCTTTATTTTATCTTCCTTTTTCGTCATTTAATTTTGAGATAATAAAACATTATCAGAAATTCCTGTTTTGGTCAAGGGAGATAGAAGCCCAACTTTATCTCCACCCTGTCCTTATCGTTGGGATTGCTGAATTTCCAAAAAGGAGTGAGCTTGATTTCAACTCTCTCTACTTCGGGCAGGCCTTCCAATAAAGATGTGGCGTAGTCCCTGTTTTTTCCCAGAATGTTCTGCAAGAGAAAAGCGTTATCGGGCAGCCAATATGTCTTTCCCGTAAAGGAAATTTTGAGCTCCAGGCCGTCGTTCCCCTTGCTTTTTTTCTCAAGAATCTCGTAGCTCAGACTGCCGGGAACCAATTTTTTCGTTTCCGAGGTCAGATTTTTGATACTGTTCGTCAGCAACGCTTCCACATCTTCTTTCCTGAAAACCTCTGTTTCCGTCTTGATTTTGCCGGAAACAGTGAAAGAAGCGACTTCTTCCCCTGCTTTGACGCTCAAAGCCATGCTGCTGATTTCGGAAACGAAATTCTCTTCGAAAAAAACATAGTTGGCGGGAATGCTCTTCTTCAGCTCTTCCTTTCCTTTGGCCAAAAACTCGTTCTCGAAAGCTGCCTTGGCATTATCAATGTCTTTCTGCAGAACCATGCTTACCTCTGACTTAAATCCGCCGGTAATAGGATTTATGGTCTCGGCCCAGATGCTTGAATAATATTCGGTGCCGCTCAAACCGGGAACGGAAAAAATGGCGGAAGACAAATTGTAGTTTTCTCCGGCCTGGTCTGCCTCAACCTCAACGTCAATATAGCCCGGTGTGAATTTTCCGTCTATTGTTTTAGCCTGAGGAATGGTAAAGCCAGCCGTGGCCCGGTAAATCAGCTCTCCGGGAACGGAAAAAAGCCTCGTTCCCTTGATTAAAGTCAGGGCTTTCTCCGGCTTATGCTTGTTGAACACCCTGATTACTGCTTTGGCTTTCTTGTCTTTGTCGGTTATGCCCGTGGCCGGATAATCCTTGCTCGGCTCCAAATCACTGGAAAAAACAATGGCCGGAACGATTTTGTTCTCTTCGTGCAAGGTTCCCTGCTTGAGACTGGCTGTGATTGTCTCTTCTCCACTTATCTCCTCTGTCTTGGGATAAATGGTCACCACAGACCTGCCTTCAACGAAAAAAGCGACCAAAAACAAACCCAGAACAATTATTCCCAGCCATTTAAAAGGAACCCTTACTCTTTTTCTTTCTTTCTTAATCGGCTCTTCTTGCAGCTTAAACTCCTTTTTTTCCGCCAAATCGGGCGGAAGAATGTCATATATTTTTTTCATTTTAATACGGCCTTAATTCTTCTTATCCCCGCACTTGAACTCTCTTCCTTGATAATCTCAAAATTCCCCAAATCTTTCAAACTTTTGACATGGGGTCCGGCGCAGATTTCTTTGGAGAAAACCTCGCCTGTTTCCGGGTCGAAGATGGTCCAGACAAACACTGTTTCCGGATATTTCTCTTTAAAAAAAGCCAGAGCGCCCGATTCCAGGGCCTGAGCCAGGACCATTTCTTCTTTCTTCACCTCCATTCCCTGCTTGATTTTCCGATTCACCAATTCTTGAATATTTTTCTTCTCTTCTTCGGTTAACTTCTGGGGATACTTGAAATCAAACCTCAGCCTCTCGGAAGTGATGTCCGATCCCATTTGCTGGACGTGCTCTCCCAGAATATTCCTCAAGGCGCTGTGCAAAAGATGGGTAGCGGTATGCATTTTGGCCTCTTCCTCTCCCCCTTCTTTTCCCACGCCTCCGAACTTCTTTTCCTTGCCGGCCCGGGAAATCTCCTGATGCTTTGCCAGCGCCTCATTAAACATTTTTTTATCAACGGAGAATCCTTTTTCTTCGGCGATTTCCTCTGTCAACTCCAGAGGAAACCCATAGCTTTGGTACAAATCAAAGGCCTCTTCTCCCCCTATTCTCTTGTCGCTTTTGGAATTAAGCATTTTTTCCATTACCACCAGTCCCAGCCTAAGAGTTTTCTCAAACTTCATTTCTTCGCCCTTAATCGCCCCGATGATTTCTTCCCTTTTTCCAAAAACCTCGGGATAAACTCCTTTATACCTGTCTATCACCAAATCAGCCAAAGGAACCAAAAAATCCTGCTCCAATCCCAGCAGCTTTCCGTAGCGCATGGCTCTTCTTAAAATTCTCCTTAAAATGTATCCCTGGGAAACGTTGGAAGGGATGATTCCTTCGCTGGCCAGGAAAACCGCTCCCCGCACATGGTCAGCGATGACGCGGAAAGCTTTTTTGTTTTCCGAGTATTTTAATTTGGATATCTCTTCCAATTTTGAAATAACGTTAACGAGAATATCGGATTCGTAAGCCGAATCCTTTCCTTGGAGCAAGGAAGCCAGTCTTTCAAAGCCGATGCCGGTGTCAATGTTTTTCTGGGGCAGAATTTCGTATTCCCCTTTTTTGTTCTTGAAGTACTCCATAAAAACAAGGTTCCAAACCTCAACGAATCTTTTGCAATAATCGCAATTAGGGCCGCAATCGGGCCTGTTGCAGCCAAACCCCTCTCCCCGGTCAAAATATATCTCGGAACAAGGGCCGCAAGGTCCAATCTCTCCCACCGGCCCCCAGAAATTGTCTTTTTTGCCGAACTCTTTTATCCTGCCCAAAGATATGCCGTTGTCTTTCCAAATACCCATCGCTTCCTCGTCCCTCTTAATACTTCCCTCTCCCTTGAATACCGTCACCCAAAGCTTATTCTTGTCCAAGCCCAGCTCGTCATTCAAGAACTCCAAAGCATATTTAATTGCTCCCTTCTTAAAATATCCTTTCTCGTCCTCGCCGATTGACCAGTTGCCGAGCATTTCAAAGAACGTATGATGGGTATCGTCTCCCACTTCTTCAATATCATCGGTCCTGAAGCACTTCTGGCAGGAAGCCAGGTGCCTTGATTTAAAATCCTTGACCACATCCCTTTTCCCGGTCAGATACGAAGAAAACTGCTGCATGCCGGCGGTAGTGAACAAAACAGAGCTGTCAGAAGGCAAAAGCGAAGAAGAAGGAACTATCAAGTGCCCTCTTTTTTCAAAAAAATCAAGAAATTTTTGCCTCAATCCTTCTGAATCCATATTATAAATATACTAAAATACCTCGAAAGAGTCAAACAAAAAGCACGCCGCGTTAACGGCGCGCCCTTTTAAAACAAACTATTCTTTGTCAGAGATTTTCTTTCGTGTCTCTTCAATCAAGCGGCCGGCAGTTTCTTTTCCTCCCAATCCGAATGCCAGGCCAAAAGCCAAAGCAAGCATTCCCACAAAACCCATAACCAAAGTATTGACTATCGCCGGAGCGATTCCCAGCTGAAGAAGGACGGCGAAAGCGGCAAATATATATATCGCCCATTTTACGGCCGTTCCCACAAAATTATTGAAGCTTACGCCGATTTTCTTGGTTGAGGCTCTGGTCATCTTTTCCAGAATGTCGGCTACGACCACGGCCACAACGAAGATGGCGATGGAAATGATCAAGTTAGGCACCCAAGCCAAGAGTTTTGCCAATAAAGCGGCAAAAGCTACCCAACCCAGAATATCTGCGGCAACGACCAAAAATACGATGATAAGAATCCATTTGCTAATTGCGCCGATGAATTCTGAAGGTGTTACCTTGATGTCCGCTCTTTCCAGGGCTTCTTTCCAGCCAGCTGAATCGAAAAGCTTGTCAAACATCACCTTACTCAAAATACCGGCTACCAATCTGCCAATCCAGATGGCGATTATCCAACCGATAACAAAGACGATGATTGCACCCAATAGTTCCGGTAGAAAAAGGATAATGCTCTCCCAGGCGTTTTTCAAAGCCAGGAGGGTAATATCTGTCCAATCTCCTATCATATGTTTTCCCCCATTCTTTATGTAAAAAGAAAAAAGGGTGTTAATTATTAATAATTAGTTACGACTTTAATTTATTATTCCAAAAAATGGACCTATACCATTCTTTGTTTAGTAGATTATACCAAGAAATACCCTTTTTTATCAAGCCTATTTATCCACAGGATGATATAGCTGGGCCAATCTTCCCTGGTATTCTTCAAAATCAACCTGATTGTGGGACAATAATCTGTTCAGCCCCGCATAATAATTCTCCTGAATTTGAGAACTGAGCATGGCTTCATTATAAACGCGGATTTCGTCTATTCTCCCATTAAAAAATTCGCCGGCGGCTAGACGCGAACCAACATAAATACTGGAAGGTTGAACGTTCGGCGATTCTTTTGTTCCTACATATGACCCAGATATTTCCATGCCATTAAGATAAAATTTTCTATCACCATTACCTATATGTGTTAATACTACGAAATTCCATTTATTAAGCAAGGTTCCCGTGGTTACATCAAAATCGTTAGAATAAAAATAATGCCTTGCGCCGTTGACCGCCAAACGGAAACAGTTAGCATTGCTTTGCGAAAGCACTCCCCAACAAATTATTGCTCTTGGACCGTCAATATCTGGATTTATCCAAGCAGAAATAGTAAATTTACTTGACCCCATAGGAATGCCTTGATTACCGTTTACTAAAAAATAATCAACAGACCCATCAAAGTCTAGACAAGAGCTACTTAAACAGTTGGAACCAGACATTACTAACGGTTCGTGGCCAGAAATAATTGTTCCATGATTTACGCCCCAGCTATCTTGGACATATGCTGATGTAGCATTCTGCCCATCTACTACGCCCGAACCGTCAAATTTCCACTCCGACACCAGGTTCATCATCAGTACATTCTTCAGGGAGCTGGAAAACGCCTGTCCTTTGGCAATAGTGGCCTTGGAAGAAACCCCGGCCATGGAAACGATAATGAAGGCGGAAAGGATTCCGACTATGACGATTACCACCAGTATTTCGATTAAAGTAAACGACTTGTTCATTCAATCATTATACCAAAAGACAAAAAAGATGCAATAAATGCATCATTAATGTGGACCCAAGGAGATTCGAACTCCTGACCTCCTCTTTGCAAAAGAGGCGCGCTACCAACTGCGCCATGGGCCCTCAGGTGTGGGTATGCCTGGACTCGAACCAGGGACCTCGTCATTATCAGTGACGCGCTCTAACCAGCTGAGCTACACACCCTTCTTCAAAACGAAGAGGACGTTTTTTAGAGGAAAAGAATTGACCTTCTGCTCTTTGATAATCTTTAATCCTTTTTCCTCGAAAATCCTTCTCCATTCTTCGGTTGCGAAAAAGCATCCCTCAACTGAATTCTTCTGAAAAAAACGGGCGAAAGAAATTCCGTGAATCCCGCACATCATTTTGTAGAAAATTCCGTCAGCCGGGGTCTCGTAAACAATAACCGTATTTCTGGCCACTCTCTTTATCTCGTCTAACAATTTTAGCGGATTTTCCGTATGATGCAGAACATAAGCCACTAAGACGATGTCGAAAGAATCGTCATTGAAAAAAGAAAGGTCTTCGCCATTATACAGCTCAAAAGAGATATTTTCAACCCTGTTATCAATGATGTCCACACCCACCAGACCGGCGCCAAAAGCTTCTTTGAACTTGTTTCCCACTATTCCCGAACCGCAGCCGAAATCCAAAATCCTGGAATTCAGGGGAATAAATTCCTTGCACTGGCCAGCCATTCTTTCTCCTGCTTTTTCGTAAAAACCCTTGAAGAGGTTATAGAAAAACATAAGTTAAGTTCCTTAGAGTTGTTCCGCGAATAACGGTCTTTTTTAAAGGCAGAAAGACCAGCGCCTTAAGAATTAATTCAGTGATCACTCGCGAATTAATCCTTGTCGACAAACTTTCTAAAATAAATGATCCACGAGCAGCTTCCGCTACCCGTGCCTTGTTACGACTTCGTCCCTCTTATTGAGCCTACCTTAGGCCCGCAAATGCGGGATTTCGGGTATTCCCAACTCGCTTG
The DNA here is from genome assembly GCA_002452735.1 of Patescibacteria group bacterium UBA6805. Taxonomy (GTDB): domain Bacteria; phylum Patescibacteriota; class Minisyncoccia; order Minisyncoccales; family Minisyncoccaceae; genus Microsyncoccus. The sequence continues at coordinate 21,911 of DKFD01000005.1, forward strand.
ACGTGACGGGCGGTGAGTACA
>DKFD01000012.1:0-11298 GCA_002452735.1 Patescibacteria group bacterium UBA6805
AGTTTGACGGGACAGAAGACTATATTAATTGCGGCACTGATATAAGCCTAAATATTATTAATAGTCTCACAATTGAGCTGTGGATAAGGCCGAATATTTTAACGGGTGAAAGGGGAATAGTCGTCAAGAGAATCGCTAATGTGTCCAGTCCTTATGTTTTTTTACAAAGGAACGATAGGGTATCTTTTAATTATTATGGCCTAGACTCAGCTTGGCATATATATTATTCGGACTATGGATTAACCAACAATTGGCAACATATTGCGGTAATATTTTCACCCGCCACAAATAAAGCTTATTTTTTTAGAAACGGGATTGGTTTTGGTGTTCGGGATACGGTCAGTTCGGGAATATCGCAGCCCACCTATCCCGTTATTATAGGATGGGACGCCGGATATACTTATTTTGATGGTTTTATTGACGGAGTCCGTATTTATAACTCCGCCATTTCTTTTAATAAAATCAAACAGAACTATTATTCTGGCTTGAATAAACTGCTTGCCCACAACGGGCTTGACGTAGTAGAATACAAAAAAAGAATAGCAGAATTACCGCTGAACTTAACAGTTAATGAATAAATCCTTCACCCTCATNNTTCCGCCTTCATTATCGTTTCCATGAGCGGAGTGTCCCAGAAAGCCACTATTGCCAAGGGCCAGGCGTTTTCCAGTTCTTTGAAGAATGCGCTGATGACGAACCTGGTATCCGAATGGAAATTTGATGAATTATCAACAGCTACCGCAGGAGCCACCATAAGCGACAGTTGGTCAACAAACAACGGAACATTGGTCTCCAATGATGCCAACGATAAACTAAGAACCGGTTCGGAATGCATTTCCGGGAAATGTTTGTATTTTGACGGAACGGATGATTACATCAACTACGGCAGTCCAAGTTCTTTAACGATTACCAAATTTTTAACCATTGAGGCCTGGATTAAGCAAACAATAGACGCGCAGGCCGGACAATATATAGTCGGCAATGACAGAGATGGCGGCACTCCTGTCGGTGGATACGACATACATACTCGAAGCAACCGGCTTTTTTACGGCTGTATTTGGAGAAAATCGACAGGAACAAGGGCTTGCGCCAGCGGCAGTTCGGTTCCCGAGAACAGCTGGCATTACGTTGTTTCTACTTTTGACGGCCAAAACTTAAAAGTTTATCAAAACGGAATTCGGTCTGGGACAGCGTCAATCGTAGATGAAATAGAAAATCCTTCTCAAAATTTTACCATAGGATGTCTGGCGTATGGTCGTCCCGTATATTATAAATTTTACGGGACAATGGACAATATCCGTATTTATGATGCCGCCATATCGGTCTCCCGGGTACAGCAAAACTATTATTCCGGCTTGAACAGATTGCTTAAGAACGGCGGGATAACCATAAAAGAATACACCCAGAGAAATTCTCAATTAGCAGATACTATCGTTAAAAATTAATATCTTTTCTTTTTTGAATTTAAATGTTATTATCTATACCGTAACAATGATTTTAAAATTATGACCAAGCTGAATCAAATCTATAAATGCAATATCTGCGGAAATATCGTAGAGGTTTTACATGAGGGCGCGGGAGAATTGGTTTGCTGCGGGCAGCCCATGGAACTGCAGGAAGAAAGAACGATTGACGAGGGAAAAGAAAAACACGTTCCGGTGCTGGAAAGAAACGGCAACGAATTAAAAGTAAAGGTGGGAGAAGTGCCCCATCCCATGGAAGAGTCCCATCATATCGAATGGATAGAGATTTCAAGCGGAGACAAATCATTGAAGAAATTTCTGAAGTCCGGAGACGCTCCCGAAGCAGTTTTCCTCGTTGATTATGAAAATCCCCGGGCCAGGATTTACTGCAACATCCACGGCTTGTGGAAATCAAATTAATGGGATATGATTAAAAGATAATAATCAAAAGGTCAGTTAATAATTATTAATAAATAATAAATAAAATTTATGGTTAAAGATTTTAAAGAATGCGGCAGTTGCTGCAAGATAATAGGCGTTATCGTCGGCGTTTTGCTCGTTGTTCTCATCGGTTATTACGCAATTTCAACCATAGAAAAGACCAAGCAGATTGAATATATCGGCGGGGGGGCGAATACCAGTGTGATTACCGTGAGCAAACAGGGAATTGTTTACGCCACGCCCAATCTGGCCCAAATCAGTTTTTCCGTGATTACCGAGGAAAGAGAAGTGGGAGACGCCATTAAGGAGAACGGCGAGAAATCAAGCGCGGTAATCGAGATATTAAAAGCCCAAGGAGTAAGCGAAACAGACATTAAGACAACATATTTTAACGTTTATCCTTTATACGAGTGGCACAAGACGGACAGCGCCGATATTTATTCAACGGGAACCAGAGTGCTGGTCGGGTATGAAGCCACGGAGACCATAGAAGTTAAGATAAGAGACGTGGAGAAAATAGGAAGCCTTATTGAGGGAGCAGTCGGCGCGGGAGCCAACCAGGTCAGCAGTTTGCAATTTGTGGTTGAGAACGAAGAGTCCTTCAAGGCTCAAGCTAGGGCCAAAGCCATTACCGACGCCCGAGCCGAGGCCATTCAAACCGCCCAGTCCCTGGGAGTCAAATTGGGGAAAATCGTCAGCTTTAGCGAAAGCAGCTATACCCCTTACTACAAATCTATATCTGCCGTGGGAATGGGCGGCGGCCCCGAAGCCGATTCGTCGATAAGCACAGGAGAAAATAAAATAGAGGTAACGGTAAATATAGTTTTTGAAATAAAGTAAAATGGCTTTAAAGGTTGATGCCGAGATAATTATCTTCGTTGTCTTTTTGCTGTTAGTCATCATTCTTTTGTATTTTCTTTTCTTTAATCCCAAAACGAAAGAACCTGATTCGGGAATTTTGGAAGACTCCAAAGCGGAAGTAAGCGTTCGAGACGAAGAATCAATTCCCCCGGATTTAAAAATTGAAATTATACAGCAAGGACAAGGCAAAGAAGTGAAAAACAACGATACTCTGGCCGTCCATTATTCCGGCTATTTGGAGGACGGAACCAAGTTTGATTCGAGCCTGGACAGAGGCGAGCCTTTTGTTTTTCAAATAGGGCAGGGCCGGGTCATTCAGGGCTGGGAAAAGGGCCTTCTGGGAATGAAGGTCGGCGAGAAAAGGAAAATAACCATTCCTCCGGAAATGGGCTATGGCAGCAGCGGGGTGGGAGGCGTTATTCCTCCCAACGCCACCTTGATTTTTGAAGTGGAATTATTTGGAATAGAATGATCAAGAAATTGAAAATTTTAACGATTGTTTTGGGATTGTTTTTTGTTGGTTCGGTTTTTGCTCAAACTCAAACCATTGAGTTAGATTTTTTTTATTTAACCACCTGTTCTCACTGTCACGATGAAATTGAGTTTTTGGAGCAGATAAAACAAAAATATCCTGAGCTGAAGATAAACGAATATCCGATTGAAAAAAAAGAGAATCTCGATTTGATGCTCAAAAAATACAAGGAATACGACGTTCCTCAAGACGTTTGGGGCAGGGTGCCGGCCACTTTTTTCGAGAACATATACATCATCGGTTTTAAGGAAGATGTTACGGACAAACAGATTGACTCCTATCTTTCTCAAGCAATAGAGAGAAAGAAAGAGGTGGAAATTGATCCTTTTGATAATCTCGGCGACATCAGCGACGTGACCACGGAAATTGACGCCCAAACGAAAATCAAGCTGCCGTTCGTGGGAGAGGTGGATGTTTTGCACCATTCTCCTCTTGTCTTGTCAGTGCTTTTCGGCACGTTGGACGGATTTAATCCTTGCGCCATGACCGCCCTATGCTTTTTATTGGCTTCTTTGGTGGCTTCGGGCGCCAGAAAAAAGGTTTTACTCGTCGGCGGCGTATTTATTTTTGTTTCCGGCCTCGTATATTTCCTGTTCATCACTGCCTGGTTTAATCTCTTTTTAGCCCTGGCTTACGTCAAGTTTATCACCACCTTGGTCGGTATTTTGGTTCTCTTCTTCGCCTTCACTGTTTTGAAGGAATATTTTTCCGGGGTGATTTGCAAATTCTGCGAAACAGAAGTGAAAAAGGATTTTTTTTCCCAAGCTCAGAAAAAACTTCTTTTGCAAATGGAAAAGATAACCAGAGCCGAGGTGCCGTTGAGGTGGAGTCTCTTGGGGGTAATCCTGATCGCCGCCGGAGTCAATATGGTAGAGCTTTTCTGTTCCATGGGATTTCCGGCCGCTTTTACGGGAATATTATCCGACATGGGAATAGGAAAGACGTCTTTTTATCTTTATCTTCTGGTCTACATCTTCTTTTATATGTTGGACGATTTGGTTATTTTCTTGATTGCCGTCGCTACCCTGAAAATCACTCAGTCCTCCCAGAAATACTTGAAATTCGTCAAGCTGGTTTCGGGAATTTTGCTTTTAATTTTGGGCCTTATCCTTATTTTCAATCCCGGTCTTTTAACTTTTTCTTAAATGTTGATAAAAGTCAAAGTACAAGCCAATGCCCAGAAGGAAGAGTTGATTAAAAAAAATGAAGATGCTTTTGAAGCGAAAGTAAGAGAAAAAGCCGAGAGGGGAATGGCCAACAAAAGAACAAGGATGGTTTTGGCGGAATATTTTAAAGTTCCGCTGTCAAAAATAATTTTAATCAAAGGGTCGAAAGAGAGAAATAAGATATTTGAAATCAGAAAAAATTAATTATGCAAGATTTCGTTTTTTCCATAATAGCCAACCAAGCCCTTTGGGCCAGTTTTTTGGCTTGGTTTTTGGCCCAAACCGTCAAAGCCGCTATTTTGACCATCAAAGAAAAAAGGTTCAGGTTTAATTTATACGCTTTGCCCGGAGGTTTTCCTTCTTCGCACAGCGCCGCGGTTTCGGCCTTGGCCTGTTCTTTGGGATTTATTTACGGATTTGATTCGGGGATTTTCGCTTTTGCCGTGGTTTTCGCTTTTTTCATTATTTACGACGCAAGAGTAATCAGGGGGGCGGCAGGAAAGCAAGCCCAATCGCTGAACAGATTGATTGAATCGTTGGATTTGGACCGAAAAGAAGATGCGGAAAGGCTGAAAGAAATTTTGGGTCACAGCATATTTGAAATCTTTTGGGGCGTTTTAATCGGTATCGCCTCTTCCCTTGTCTTTTATGGATAATATTGATTTGCCAGAAGATTACAAGGTCGGCTTCAAGTATTTTATGGGGACAAAAATTGATTTGAGCAAGAAGCCTCTTATCCCGAGAGAAGAAACCGAATATTGGGTTTCTTCGGCCCTGAAAGAAATAAAGGCGAGAAAGAATCCGAGATGTCTGGATTTATTCTCCGGCTCGGGATGCATCGGCGTGGCAATTTTAAAAAAAACCGAAGAATCTTTTTGTGATTTTGGGGATAAAGAAAACTCTTTCTTGGAGCAAATTAAAATCAACCTGGAGATTAACGGCATTCTTAAGGAAAGATACGACATTGTCAAAACCGATATTTTTTCAAATATCAAAAAGAAGTACGATTTTATTCTGGCCAATCCTCCTTACGTTGCTTTAAGCAGGATTGGCGAGGTCAGGGAAGACGTGAGGCGGCATGAGCCTTCCGTCGCTCTTTTGGGCGGGGAAGACGGCCTGGATTTGATTAGAGGTTTTCTTCTAAAAGCAAGAGAGTTTTTAAAAGAAAAAGGAGTGGTTTTCATGGAATTCGACGAAGAGCAAAAAAAGGAAATTGAACGCATTTTGGAAAAAAATTATTCGAAAACAGATTTTTTTAAAGACCAGTTTAATAAATATCGTTTTCTAAGATTGGAGAAATAACATGTGGGAATATATTTTATTGGGCGTTTTGCAGGGTATTTTTGAATGGATTCCCGTTTCCAGTGAAGGAGTGGTGGCCCTGTTCTCCCGTTTTTTGGTTAAAGATTTTAACAGCGTTGATTTGGCTATTTTTCTTCATTCGGGAACCCTGCTTGCTTTGCTGGTGTACTTTTACAAGGACTGGAAAGATTTGATTTTGATTAAAGACAAAGAATTTTTCAAGTTCTTTTTGGTTGTTACCGTTATTTCCGGAGGGATTGGTTATTTTGTTTATCATTTTTCCAGAACCGTAATTATGGGTTCCGGACTGTTGCTGCTTACGGGAATCGGACTTCTCTTGACTTCTTTCCTGCAAAAGAAAAAAATGGAATTGAAGATTAATAAAACAATTTCGGCTATCCTGGTCGGGCTGCTTCAGGGCTTGTCCGCTCTGCCCGGTTTTTCCCGCTCCGGGTCCACGATTTTCGGGCTTTCTTTGACCGGGAAAGACCCGGCGCTGATACTCAAGCAGTCTTATTTGATTTCCGGCCCGGTTGTTTTGGCCTCTTCTGTTTATCTGTTTTTAAAGAACCCGGCCCTGGTTTCCCAGGGCTGGATAGCGCTGGTTTTCAGCTTTATCTTCGGCCTCCTGTCGTTGAACCTTTTATTATCCTGGGCCAAGAAAACCGATTTTTCCTTATTCGCTTTGATTTTCGGCTTGCTTTGCCTGCTCGGCGCCGGGCTTTTCTATTTATGACAGACAAGATTAAAAAAGATTTGAGAAAAAAACAAGACAAAGAAAGCGCCAGAAATCTGGCCCGTTTTTTCAAAACCAAAAAAGGGGAATATGGAGAAGGAGATGTTTTCCTGGGGATAAAGGTGCCAAAGCAGAGAGAAACAGCCAAGAAATTTTTTAAAGAAGCGTCCTTCAAGGATTTAAAAGAGCTCCTTCGGAGCGAAATTCACGAATTCAGGCTGACGGCCCTGATTATGCTGGTTGAGAAATACAAGAAAGCCGGAGAAGACGACAAAGAGAAAATTTTCAATTTCTATATCAGCAACATCAAAAGAATCAACAACTGGGACCTCGTTGACTTGTCAGCCCCCAATATCGTGGGAGAGTATTTGTCGGACAAGGACAAGAAAATCCTTTTTGTTCTGGCCAAGTCCAAAAACATCTGGGAGAGGAGAATTGCCGTTATTTCCACTTTTGCTTTTATTCGCAGGAATCGATTCAAGGAAACGCTGATGTTGTCAAAGATTTTATTGAACGACGAGCATGATTTGATTCATAAGGCCGTCGGCTGGGCGTTGAGAGAGGTGGGAAAAAAAGACGAGAAAAAAGAAAAAGAATTTTTGGAAAAGTTCTACTCGAAAATGCCGAGAACCATGCTCAGGTATGCCATTGAAAAATTTAACGATAAGGAAAGAGCCATGTTTTTGAGGAGTTGACGCGTTCTCTGAAAATGTTATAGTCAATACGGCACATTAAAAGGGAGAGATAACGATGAGCCGTGGCATTATTGGTACTTTGGGATTTGAAGAATATGTTTCTTCGGGCCAAGTCCTTTGCGCAGGATTTGAAAACGTTGAGCTATTGGAAGAAAAAAAACAACGCAGGTTTTCTCCGGAATTTCTTGCGACGATTGAAGCTGTTTGGCTGAAGCATTTGCAGAATAGCCCTAATGATTACAATGGTCGCGTGGGAAGCATTGTTTCGTTTTCCCTGTCTGGGAAAAAACTGACCATAAAGTTTCGTGAAGGAAGTTTTGCGGAATTTTATGCCACCCAGTCCCGGCGGCCGGAATTTGTCGACGTGAAATCTAAATGTCTTGACAGGGAAATCTGCCTGCCTCTGTCATTTGGAGCAGTGGCCGTGACAAAACCGAGCCCTCTTCATCCCAAGGGTTGCATCGTTTTCGCCCAAAGAGGGAAAACCGCTTTTGACGAAGACAGGCTGACCCTTTTGCCCGGAGGATATTTTGACCCGGACAAGGATTATTTCCGGGGAGAGAGAGGAAAAGTTTATTCAATCAGCGTCACCATCCTGAGAGAGCTCTTTGAAGAACTGCACGTACCTGTATGCGAAAGCGTTCGTTTCTTGGGGCTGGTTTACAATAACCAGGGGTCAAGGCAGCCGCTTTTGGCTCTTTCCCTGAATCTTCCTTTTACAACCGAAGAGCTCAAGGAAATTACGAGAAACATGAAAGAGGAAGAGGTGAGGCAGATATTCTTTGTGGAGAACGACATTTCCGTTGTCGGAGAGTTTATCAGGGGAAAGAAACTGGCCGTTCACGATGCCTGGAAGCTCCTTTTGTTCTTTTATAAAGACACCTAATCGGCGTCTTTTTTGTTTTCCCTTGCCCTTGCTCGGGCGTTTGTGATATAATCAATTAATGGATTGGCATTCTTTATTTTTAAACTTACAAGAATACGGCTATATCTCAATGGGCTTGTTTAGTTTAATCCTTTTGGCGGTTTTGCTTTTTTGTTTTTTAAGAGAATCAACCAAGAAAAAGAAAATTCCCCTTCCTTTTACTTTATTCTTGGTAAGAATTTTTCCCAAGACCGAAGAAGAGCTGAGGCGGTCGGGGAAGCAGGAAAAGGATTGGATGGGCCTGATGGAAGATTTCTACAGCGATTTGATTCTGCGGGATTTCTTTGGAGATTTGTCCCAAGTCGCCCTGGAAATCGCCAGAGTCAGGGGAGAAATCGGCTTTTATGTCTCCGTCCCCAAGGGATTTGAAGACTTTATCAAAAGAAAGGTTTACAAATTTTTCCCCGAGGCGCAAATGGAAAAAATCGATAATTATAATATTTTTTCCGAGAAAGAAGAGGTCGTTTGCGGCCATCTCCGAACCGAAAAATCTTCGTTTCTGCCCATAAAAACATATGTTTCCATGAAAAACGACCCCTTGTCGGCCATTGTTGACGCTTTAGTCAAGATGGAGAAGAGCGAAGAGGCGGTTATTCAGATAGTCTTGAAAGACACTTCCAAGAAATGGCGGGCGAGAGCCGGCATGATTATTGAGGAAATGGGCAAAGGCAAAAGTTTCGATTCCGCCTTGAGAGAGACGGGTGTTTTCGGGTTTTTTAAACGCCGAAGCGGAAAAAATCAGGAGATTGACGAAAAACTTTCTCGACCCGTTAAAGAAAAAACGGGCAAGCGCAATTTTGAAGCGAATGTAAGAATCATTGTCTCTGTCGAAGGTAAAAAAAGGAGCAGGGACGTTTTTTTCAAAATCGCAAAATGTTTCAAGCAGTTTTCTTCTTCTCCTTCCCTCAACAGGTTAGCGGTTAGGGAGACCAAAGATTTGAAAGATTTTCTTTATCGCTACGGTTTTCGCTTGCTTGACTCCCGCGAAACGATTGTTCTAAGCACGGAAGAGTTGGCCAGTATTTTCCATTTTCCCGTTCCCAGCCTTAAGGACTTCGGAACAATCAAATCGCGGGAAGCGCCCTTGGCCAAGGGTCTTTTCCAAAAGGGTGTTCTCCTGGGATATAATCAACACCGAAAAGAAAGAACGGAAGTAAGGATGAGTAAAGAAGAGCGGAGCGGTAATTTTCTCGTTCTTGGGAAGTGGGGAACAGGGAAATCGTCTTTTCTCTCAAGCTTGGTCGAGCAGGATATTTTAAACGGAGAAGGGGTGGCGGTCTTGGACGCACAAGGGGGCCTGATTGAAGATGTTTTGGGAAAGATTCCCGACGAACGGATTGAAGAGGTCATGATTTTCGACCCATCTTCTTCAAAAAGAGTCGTTGGTTTGAATCCGCTCAAACGCGGTTCCCACAAGCGAAAAGGACTTGTCGCGGGCGATTTCAGCGGTTTGGAGCGGCACGAAGCCCTTATCCGCAACGCTTTATTGCTTCTAATGGATACTTCACATACTTTAATCGAATTACCCGGTATATTTTCCAACACGAGCCTCAGGGAGCGTATGGTTTCGAAGTGCAAAAACGCTTCAGTTAAAGAATTTTGGCGAAAACAGGGGACAGAATCTTTTAAAGAAATATCGGAAAAGCTGGATTTTTTCGCTTCCGACGAATTTTTAAGGCCGGTTTTGGGGCAGAAGAACAGCGTCTTAAATTTTAATAACATTGTTTGCAAAAAAAAGATATTTTTAGCCGATTTGAGCGGGGAAAAAATCGGAGAGAGGAACAGCTTCCTTTTGGGGAAAATCATTTTAAATCAGATTAATCTGGCGGTTTCGCGCATCAAAACTCCCGATTTTTCTTTATATCTCGATGAGGTCGATGCCGGATTCTTGTCCGCTTCAAAACTGCGTTTTACCATGGCCCGCCAATCCTTGAACAGAAAGGACCTTTTAAGCGATGCCGACATGGTTGCCTGTTTCAGGGTCGGGGTAAAAGACGCGGAGTTTTTGAAAAAAGAATTCGAGCCGGTTTTTTCAATGCAGGATTTGATTAGCTCGGATAGTTTCAATTTTTACATCAAGCCCAAAACGGGAAGCGGGCCTTTTAACGTCAAGGCCTATCCGCCCTCTCCGGGCGACAAAGAAAGGGCTTGGGAAATCAAGGAGTACTGCGCCTTGACGTACGGGAGAGACAGGGAATTAATCGAAGAAGAAATCAAGGACAGAGCCATTGTTTTGGGGGATAAATTACAGTATAATGTTTAAATCATGGTGAGAGACCCTGATGAAACAATAAAGATAGGAGGGGGGATTAAATCAAGCGGAATCGTTGAAAGAGATTTCGGGAGCTTGGAATTCAAAGACGAGTTTAAAGATAAGGTAAAACTGAGAGAGGGAGGACTGGGAGAGCCACCTTCGGCAAAAGAAATAGAGAGATTTTTACAAATCAAAGAAAGACTGAAGTCATTATTGGACGATAAACGCAAACAGAAAGGATTGGTCTACCGGCTCGGTTTGAAAAAAAGGAATTCCAGCATTGACCAGGAAATAAGGGAGACCGGAGAAGAATATCACCAATTGCTGACAGGGGTTAAGATGAAAACCGGCTATTCCGACGAAGAAATCAGGGAACATATAGAAGGAGGCAGGGCCAAAAAAGTCGAAAGCGCCCTTATTCGTTTTAAAGAAGAGACCGAAGACATAAAAGAACGCCTGGGTCCTGGGAAAAAAGAGCTTTTTTACTCTTTGGGAGTTTTAAGCAAGGACAAAAGAGTGCAATTTTTAATGGGAGCGGCTTTAACCGGGACGGTTTTTGTCAATCCCCCTTCGGGATTTCTGGGCATTCTCACCCTTGGTCTCAATCCAGATTACCTGCCTTTTGATTTCGGTCCGACAACGAAAGGGTTGACCCCCAAGGAAGGAAATTTTCTTCTGAGGGATGTTTTGAGGGCGAGGCGGGAAAAGAGGATGGAGGGATTAAGAACAGTAAAGATGTCTTTTGGGAGAAGCGAGGAAATGACGGAAGAAGAAGCAGATATTAGAAACATCAAAATCGAGAAAGTAAAAAAAGAAAAGAAGAAAAAGCCGGAGCAGAAATTAAGCCAAGAGCAATTGTTGGGCAAATTGGGTTTCGAAAAGAAAGACGAGGTGACCAAAAAAGAAGAGCCAGTCGTTTTAAA
>DKFD01000012.1:11377-15330 GCA_002452735.1 Patescibacteria group bacterium UBA6805
TTACCCAAGGAAGAGGAAAAGCCCGCTGAAAAAGCTCCCGCTATCAAGAAAAAGGAAGATGTTGCCAAGAAAGTCAATGCGCCCGCTATTGAGGAAGAACCCTTCGCCGAGCTGTCTCTTTCCCAAATGCAAGAATTGGTTGAGGAATTGTTGACCGGCAAGCCGCCGAGAGAAGATAAAGATAAAAAGAAATAATATGGCGAGAAAAGAACAAATAATAATTCAATGCAAGGACCTGATTGAAGAGCTGAGCCTGGAGTATTTGTCTTTGAGCAAGCAAGAAGAATTGCTGATTAAAATGAGCGAGATTGTTTACATTAGGGTTTTAGAAAGGGTTTTGGAAAGGTTGACCGAAGAAGATGCAATAAAACTGTCCAGGCTCACGAAAGAAGAAAGGGCCAAGGAGGCGAACGAATTAATGTCGGAGAGAGTTTTTGATTTTGACAAAATTTTGAGGCGGGAATTGCTGGATTTTGAACAGGAAATAATCCAGGCGGTAAGATAACAAAAACAAACTTGATTTTATTCATCGTTTAAGTCATGCTTAAGGCGTGTATGGATTTATCTAAATTAAATAAAGAGCAGAAAAAAGCAGTAACTTTCGGCAAGGGTCCTTTGTTGGTCGTGGCCGGAGCAGGTACCGGAAAAACAACGGTTTTAACCAACCGCATCGCCTATTTAATCCAGGAAAAAGGCGTCAAGCCCGAAGAGATTCTGGCTACGACCTTTACCGAGAAAGCGGCTCGGGAGATGGAAGAAAGAGTAGAGGCTCTTTTGCCCTTCGGCTACTATGATTTCTGGATCTCGACTTTTCATTCGTTCTGCGATAGGATATTGAGAAATTACGGCCTAACCATCGGCCTTCCCACCGATTACAAGCTTTTGGACCAGCCGGCTTCTTGGATTTTAATCAAAAGGAATTTCGACAAGTTCCATTTTTTAAGGCATTACCGTCCTCTGGGTAATCCGACCAAGTTCATTCACGCTCTGCTTGACCATTTTTCGGAATGCAAAAACGAAGGGATTTATCCCGAGCATTATCTGGAATACGCCGATTCTCTAAAGACCAACATGGACGACATTCCCGGTTCCGAAGAATACGAAAGAACAAAAGAGATAGCCGAGGCCTATCATGCTTATCAAAAATTATTGCTAGACAACAGCTCTCTGGACTTCGGCGACCTCATCAATTACACTCTGAAAATGTTTGACAAAAGGAAAGACCTGCTGGGAAAGTTCAGAAAACAGTTCCAGTACGTTCTAATCGACGAATTTCAGGACACCAACTGGGTTGAATACGAGCTGATGCAGAAGCTGGCTTTCCCCGGGAACAATATCAATGTCTTGCTGGATGACGACCAGAGCATTTTTTCTTTTTGCGGAACATCATTCAATAATGTTTTGAGGTTCAAGAAAGACTATCCTTTGGCAGAAGAAGTCGTCTTGACCGAAAACTACAGGTCTTCCCAGAACATCCTTGACCTGGCTTATCATTTTATTCAGCACAACAATCCCAATCGTCTGGAGTATCAGCTGAACGATATTAAAGAACTGAGAGACGACGCAAAGAAGAAGGGGATTGACTTGAAGGGCTTCATCAAGATTGATAAAAGATTGAAAAGCAACGACAAAAAAAATGGCACGGTCCAGCTTTTGTCTTTCGAGTCTCAGGACGAGGAAATCACGGGAGTGATTAATAAAATATGGGAGGTTAAGGAAATCGACCCTAAGGCCGAGTTTTCCGATTTCGCCATTCTGACCAGGACCAATGAGTCGGCCAACAATTTCAGTCGGGCGTTGGAAAGAGCGGGTATTCCTTATCAGTTTTTATCTTCCCGGGGACTGTACAGCCATCCTCTGATTCTGGATTTGATTTCCTATTTCAAGGTGCTTCTCAATTTTTACGATTCTTTGAGCTTTTACAGGGTTTTGAGAATGATCCCTTTTAATTTTTCTCCAGAGGAAGTTTCCCAGGTTGCGCACTTTTCCGACAAGAAGGGCGTCAGCTTGTTTGAAGCGATTGAAAATCACTACCTTTTGAACAAATTCACCGCCGAGACAAGAGAAAAGATAAGGAAGCTCTCCGAGCTCTTAAAAAAACATTACCAGCTGTCAAAAAACAAGGTCGTGGGCGAGGTTTTCATTCACGTTATAAATGATTTGGGTTACGCTAAGCATCTGGACGGGGCGGACGAGGAAACCCTGAAAAGATGGGACTTAATTTACCAGTTTTACCAAAAAGCCAGGGAATTCGAGAATACTCAGAACGATTCAAGATTGGTTGCTTTCGTTGAGCAGATTCAGATGGAGATAGAGGCGGGAGAAGAAGGGGCGCTTAAAGCGAACCTGAACGGCAAATTTGAAGCGGTTAAGATAATGACCGTGCATTCGGCTAAGGGCCTGGAGTTCAAATACGTTTTCGTCGTCAATCTCGTCAGGAGAAAGTTTCCTTCGGACGAAAGAAAATCGGCGATTGAAATTCCGGAAAGCCTGATTAAGGAAGTTCTGCCGAGGGGAGATTTCCATTTACAGGAAGAGCGAAGGCTATTTTATGTTGCTCTGACCCGAGCCAAAAGAGGCCTGTTCCTGACCTGGGCATTGGATTACGGTGGAAAAGAGTTAAAAAAGCCCTCGCCCTTTTTAATCGAGTCCGAGCTGATTGACGAGGAGGTGGTTTTAAAGAACAATTTCAAGAAGCAGGATTTTTGCTTCAGAAAATCATTGAACAACGGGTTCAAGCTGGAGTCGAATGAAACAACGGTTTCGGGCAAAAGCATTAAGGATTTTCTTCCCGACCATTTTTCCTTTTCCCAGATAGCTTCTTTCAAGAAGTGTCCCCTGCAATACAAATTCGCTCATGTTTTGAAGATTCCCGTCCGGGGCAAGGCCATTTTTACTTTCGGCAAGACCATCCATAACGTTTTGCACAAATTTGTGGCCGCAGCGGTCAATGGAAAAGAAATCGAGCAGAAAGATTTGTTCGGAGGGAAAAATAAGAAGAAAAAAGAAAGGCATATTCCCGGTTTGGGGGAGCTGTTCGCGATTTACGAAAAAGAATGGGTTGACGACTGGTATGATTCAAAGAAGATTAAAAAAGAATTCTATGAAAAAGGAAAAGAAGGCCTGAGGCTTTTCCATAAAGATTTTACGAGTAAGGACGTTAAAGTGGCAATCATCGGAAACGAGCCGGCTCTGGAGAAAGAGTTCGGGCTGAAGCTTAACGGCGACCATTTCGTCGGAGCCATTGACAGGATAGACGTTTTGGACAAGAACTCGGTGGAAATCATTGATTACAAAACCGGAATTCCTAAAAAGAGCCTGACCAAGGAAGACAAATTGCAATTACTGATTTATAGTTTGGCAGTGAAGAGGATTTTCGGCCTGAATCCGGAAAAACTGACTTACTGTTATTTGGAAAACGGTTCTGCCTGTTCTTTTGTCCCTAAAGAGAATGAAACGGACAGGGTGGAAGGGGAATTGAAAGAAACGATAAGCAGAATAAAGAGAAGCAATTTCAAGCCCACGCCCGGCTGGCAGTGCGGCCATTGCGATTTTAAGGAGATTTGTCCGCACAGGAAGTTCTGATGGCAAAAAGAGTAAAAAATGGTATAATACCTACAAATGCAACAGAAATCCTTCACCCTCATCGAAATACTGGTGGTCATCGTCATAGTCGGAATCCTTTCCGCCTTCATTATCGTTTCCATGGCCGGGGTTTCTTCCAAAGCCGCCATTGCCAAAGGCCAGGCGTTTTCCAACTCAATCAAGAATTCTCTGATGATGAGCCTGGTGTCTGAATGGAGGCTTGACGACGCTTCCGGAACAACAATCCAGGACCAATGGGGAACCAATCCCGGCACCTGGTACGGCTCCGGGGGAGGAGACTACACCTCTCCCTCCTGGAGAACATCCTCTGAATGCGTTTCCAACGGCTGTCTGGCTTTTGACGGCAC
>DKFD01000008.1 GCA_002452735.1 Patescibacteria group bacterium UBA6805
TTTGACGGCACGGATGATTACGTGGGGGTATCGGATTCAAATGCTTTAGACATCACGGCCAAATTAACAATCAGTATTTGGATAAAAGCATTAGATATTTCTACTATTAACAGAGGAATTATTGGTAAAGATGGTGCTGGTGGATATGTTCTTTCTTTAAATTACACTAGTGCAGATTCTAAAATTTCTTTTGTTGCTCCCGCCGTAAGTTCTAGAAAAATGAACAAGAGTATTGACAATCAGAATTGGTATTATGTTGTTTGTGTAATAAATGAATCTACCAATTCTTTAGTGTTTTATTTGGATGGTAATTTTGACAGTAGCACAACGACCGTAGGAATATTAGCTGCTAATGATTCTAACTTATTTATAGGGCGGAGAACCAATTATTTCAAAGGATTAATGGACGATGTTCGGATATATAATGCCGCCATTCCAACATCTCAAATCCAGCAAAACTATTATATGGGTCTCAATAAATTATTAAAAAACAACGGGATTGCATTGAATGAATTTAACGAGAGAATAGTAGAATTAAAGTCTAATTCAGCAAATAATAATTAAAATCAAAATCATGGCAAAAATAGCAATCAACGGATTCGGAAGGATCGGCAGGTGCACCCTGAAAGTCATCTTGGAAAACAATCTTGACCTGGATGTCGTTGCCGTAAACGATTTGACCGATAACAACACCCTGCTCCATCTTTTTAAATATGATTCCGCTTACGGCAGATTCAAAGGGAAAGCGGAGCTGAGGGGGGACGAGATGATAGCGGAAAAGCAAAAGATTAAGCTTTTTTCCGAAAAAGACCCGGAGAAATTGCCCTGGAAAGAATTGGGCGTGGACATTGTCCTTGAATGCACCGGGGTTTTTACGGACAGGGAAGGAGCTTCAAAACATATCCAAGCCGGAGCCAAAAAAGTCATAATATCCGCCCCCGCCAAGTCAGACGACATTCCTTCATACATTCTGGGAGTCAATGCCGATGATTACAAGGGAGAGGACATTATTGACATGGGCTCTTGCACCACCAATTGCCTCGCTCCTTTGGTCAAGGTTCTGGAAGAAGAATTCGGAATCGTCAAAGGATTCATGACCACCATTCATTCATATACTAATGACCAAAGGGTTTTGGATTTGCCCCATAAGGACTTAAGGAGGGCGAGAACCGCGGCTGCTAACATTATTCCCACTACAACCGGAGCAGCCAAAGCCATCGGCAAGGTGATTTCCTCGGTTTCGGGCAAGCTGGACGGGATTGCGGTTCGGGTTCCCACGCCGGTTGTTTCTCTGGTTGATTTGGTCTGCGAGCTGGAAAAAGAAACAAGCGTTGAGGAAATAAACAACTTGTTCAAGAAAATCTCGGACAAGGGGAACTTAAAGGGAATACTTTGTGCGGAAGAAGAGCCTTTGGTTTCCACGGATTTCATCGGCAACGCTTTTTCTTCCATAGTTGATTTGGAATTTACCAGAGCCAAGGACAATATGGTGAAAGTGTTGGCCTGGTATGACAACGAATGGGGTTATTCCGCAAGATTGGCGGAAATGGCTTTGTATGTCTCTAAAAAATGAGCAAATCGTTTACCTTAATTGAAATACTGGTGGTAATCGTCATAGTCGGAATCCTTTCCGCCTTCATNNTTTCCATGGCCGGGGTTTCGGATAAGGCGAATATTGCCAAAGGCCAGGCGTTTGCCAATTCTTTAAGAAATTCACTGTTAATAAACCTAGTTTCGGAATGGAAATTTGACGAGCTCTCTTCGCCTATTTCTCAGGGATCAGCGATTCAAGATTCTTGGGGTGGGGGGAACAACGGAACCATAACTAGCAACGATTCAAACGACAGGTTAAGAAGCGGTTCAGATTGCGTTTTCGGAAAATGCCTCTATTTCGACGGAGGCGATTATGTTAATTGCGGAACCAAATCCAATTTAGAATTTGGCACGGTAAGCTTTACAATGGCCGGCTGGTTCAGAACATCCAGTTACGGTGGCGGTGCTCCCATTATGGGCAAGGGGAACATAACTACAGTTAGCGATAAATACGGAATGAGATTCATCGCAGCCAACAGAATTTGTATTGATTTCGCAGACGGAACCAACGGCGGACAATGTTTTCTTGACTACATCGGTAATTTTAACGTAAGCGATAACAAATGGCACTTTGTCGTAGCGACCATAAACAGAACAACCCAAAAGATTTTAACTTATCTTGACTCCAAATACATTACCCAGGCAGACATATCAAGTATAGGCTCTGTGGCTTCTGGTGCTTATTTCGGAATAGGCGCTTACGGAGGCTCGGGAGCTTTTCAGGGATATGTCGACGGAATGGCAATTTACGGCGAGACACTTTCAAGTTTTCAAATCCAGCAAAACTACTATTCTGGTCTGAACAGGATTTTTCTGGCTTCCGGGGACAGAAAAGAACACGGCCGAAGATTGTCGGAGATGAAAATCCACTTTGGCCTGACCGAATAAGGGTTGGGTTTTTCCTTTTTTGGTGATATAATGGGGGCATGGAAATCTTAAGCTTCAAAGAAACAAAGAATCTTCTTTTAAAATACGGCCTGCCTTTTTGCGAGACCGGAATTTTTGATTCTTTGGACAAAGCAATGGACTATGCCGAAGAAATCGGCTACCCCGTTGTCCTGAAGGTTTTCGGCAAGGATGTTTTTCACAGGACGGAAGCGGGCGGAGTGGCTGTCGGGATTAAAAACAAGGAAGAGCTGAAAAAGGAGTGGGAAATCATGAGAGAAAAATTCAAGGACATCGAAGGCATTTTGGTGCAGGAAACAGTCAGGGGCAGAGAATTGATCCTGGGCATGAAAAGGGACGAGCAGTTCGGCCCTGTTTTGATGTTCGGCCTGGGCGGGTTCTTTGCCGAACTGTACAAAGACATTTCTTTGAGGATTGCGCCCATAGACAAGAAAGAAGCGGAAGAGATGCTTGAAGAAACAAAGGCCCGCGAAGTAGTCAAAGGATTCAGGGGCGAAGGAGTAAACAGGGAGAAGCTGATTGATTTGCTGGTTCGTTTATCAAAGCTTTCTTTAAAGGAAAGAATGATTAAGTCAATAGACTTCAATCCAATCATGGGCAATAAAAAGGAGGTTTTAATAGTTGATTTTAAAATCGCAGTATGAATTTAGATAAGATATTCAATCCGTCAAGCATAGCCGTTATCGGAGCGAGCGAGGAGGAAAAAACCGTGGGTGCGGGCCTGGTTAAGAATTTAATGCAGGGCCAGAACAAGATTTTCTGTGTCAACCCGTTTAGAGAAAAGGTTTTTCAGATGAGCTGTTTTAAGAAAATAGCCGACATTAAAGAGAATATAGACCTGGCCGTTGTTGCTGTTCCCGCTTCGGCTGTTTTGGAGGTTGTTGAAGAATGCTGCCAAAAGAAAGTTAAAGGAATCATAGTCGTTTCCAGCGGCTTTCAGGAATCGGGAGAAGAGGGGAGGCAGAGAGAGGATAAATTGAGGGAACTGGTTGAAAAAGCCGGAATTCCTTTGATTGGCCCGAATTGCCTCGGCATCATCAATCTGGGCAACAATTTAAACGTTTCTTTCGCCCCCTTGACCCCAAAAAAGGGGGATATTGCTTTTCTTTCCCAGTCAGGATCTCTGGCCAATGCTTTGATTGATAAAAGCATTGACTTTAATCTCGGCTTTTCCAAAATTGTTTCTTACGGGAATGAAGCCCAGGTTGATTTGACCCGGCTGCTTTCGTATTTGAAAGACGATAAAGAAACCAAAGTCATTCTTCTTTATCTTGAGGGAGTGAAAAAAGGAAGAGAGTTTTTTGAAGCAGCCAAAGAAATTTCCAAACCCATCGTTGTCTTGAAAGCCGGCCGGAGTAAAATGGGAGAAAAGGCCGTTTCCACGCATACCGGCTCCATGGTCGGTGACTACGAAACTTATCAGGCGGTTTTCAAGCAGGCGGGATTGATTCAGGTTGATTCTTTGGAAGAGCTTTTGGATATCGGCAAGGCCCTGTCTTTTTCTGAAAAATGCAGGAATGGAATCGGTATTGTCACCAATGGCGGCGGATTAGGGGTTTTAGCGGTTGATTTCTGCGACGAGCAGGGAATAGAAGTCAGCGAGCTGAAAAATGAAACAATCGAGAAGCTGAACAAAGACAAGAAGCTGGAAAAGGTTTTAATCAAAAGAAATCCTTTGGACATTATGGGCGATGCTTTGAGCGAGAGGTATGAGGCGGCGGTCAGGGCTTTTCTGGAGGCGAAAGAGATTAACGGTCTCCTTATTATCCAAAGCGTACAGATAATGACAGAACCCCTGAAAAATGCTAAAATTATTGCGGAATTGAAAAAAGAATTTCCTTTAAAGCCGATTGTCTGCTGTTTTGTCGGCGGACCGCTGATAAAAGAAGCGGTTGGTTGTCTGGAAGAAAACAAGATACCCAATTATCCGGACCCTAAACGGGCAATAAAAGCCATTAAAAGTTTAATCACATGAGCTTCCTCATTTTCATCCTGGACATCATTTTTATTATCATCTTTTTGATTTTGAGCTTAATAAACCTGTTCGGCTAATTTATTTTATTTATGGAAAAAGCAAACGTTTTATTCTTTTCGGAAATCAGGAAGAAGGATGTGGGTCGGGTTGGGGGCAAAAGCGCTTCTCTGGGAGAAATGTATTCTTTGTTGACGCCCGAAGGAATCAATATCCCCAACGGATTTTCAACCACTGCCCACGCTTACCTTTCTTTTCTCAAATACAACGGATTTGACAAGAAGTTGAAAAATATTTTTTCAACCTTTAATCCAAAGAATCTGGCCAATCTTCAGGAAACCGGCAGGAAAGCCAGGAATTTGCTTCTTTCAGGGAAATTCCCTCCGGACCTGGAGAAAGATATTATCAGGGCCTATGAAAAACTCTGCAAAGAATACGGCAAGGATGCTGACGTGGCGGTGCGGTCTTCGGCCACGGCCGAGGATTTGCCCAGCGCTTCTTTCGCCGGCCAGCACGAAACATATCTTAACGTCAAGGGCGAAAAGAAGCTGATGGAAGCAATTTTAAAATCATATTCTTCGCTCTTCACTGACCGGGCCATTTCCTACAGGCATGAGAAAGGATTCAAGCAACTGGAAGTTTATCTTGCTTCCTGTGTGCAGAAAATGGTCAGGAGCGATTTGGCTTCTTCGGGAATCATGTTTACCATTGATACGGAAACCGGGTTTAAGGACGTTGTTCACATAAGCTCCATTTTCGGCATAGGGGAGCTGATTGTCAAAGGCAGGATTACGCCGGATGATTTTTACGTTTTCAAGCCCACTTTGAAAAAAGGATTCAGGCCGATTATCATCAGGAATTTGGGAAGGAAGACAAAAAAATATGTTTACGGCTTCCGGGAAGGGCTTAAAGAAGCGAACGTGGCCGAAAAAGACCAAGCAAAGTTTTCCTTGACCGAAGACGAAGTCCTGACTCTGGCCAAATGGGGTTGCATGATTGAAGACCACTACAACTATCCCCAGGACATTGAGTGGGCCAAGGACGGGAAATTGGGCAAGCTGTTCGTTGTTCAGTCCAGGCCGGAAACCGTCCACAGTCTTAACAAAGGAAGGGTTTACGAGGAATACGACATCAAGACATTGGCAAAGCCCTTACTGACTGGCATTGCCATCGGCGAGAAAATCGGCCAGGGAAAAGCCAGAGTTATTTTAGATACGAGGAAAATGAAAGAATTCAAAGAAGGCGAGATACTGGTGACCAAGATGACCGACCCTGACTGGAACAGCATCATGGTTAAGGCCTCGGCCATTATCACCGACGAAGGGGGAAAAACCTGCCACAGCGCCATTATTTCCCGGGAATTGGGCATTCCCTGCATTGTCGGGACCAAGGAAGCGACCAAAAAGCTTAAAACGGGGATGAAGGCAACGATTGATTGTACGGAATTGAAGGGCAGGGTGTTCAGCGGTTTGGTTCCTTTTAAGGTTAAAAAATACAATTTGGATGAAATCCCGGATTTGCCGACCAAGATAATGCTTAACCTGGGAACTCCGGAATCCGCTTTCAAGTCATCGTTTCTTCCTGTGGCCGGAGTGGGCTTGGCCAGGGAGGAATTTATCATCGCCGAGAAGATAAAAGTCCATCCTCTAACTTTGATTCATTTCAACAAGATAAAATCAAAACTGTCCAAAGAAGAGATAAAAACCATAGAGGATTTGACCAAAGGATACAAAAACAAAGTTGATTTTTTCATCAACGAGCTGGCCGAGGGCATATCCCAGATAGCAGCCGCTTTTTATCCCAAGCCCGTGATTGTCAGGTTTTCCGATTTTAAAACCAACGAGTACAGAAACCTGATAGGAGGAAAGCATTTTGAAGGAGAGGAAAACAATCCCATGATCGGGTTCAGGGGTGCTTGCCGTTACATTGCTTCCGCTTTCAGGCCGGCCTTTGAGCTGGAATGCCTGGCTGTCAAGAAGGCCAGGGAAGAATACGGTTTGACCAATATCTCGGTCATGATTCCTTTCTGCCGAACCGTTGCAGAAGGCAAAAAGACAAGAGAAATAATGAGAGAGGATGGGCTGGATGATAAGAATTTGAAAGTGTATGTGATGTGCGAAATTCCTTCCAATGTGATTTTGATCGACGAGTTTCTGAAGATATTCGACGGAATGAGCATCGGTTCCAATGATTTGACCCAGTTGGTTCTTGGTTTGGACAGGGACAACGGAGACCTTGCCCACATCGGCGATGAGAACAACGAGGCGGTCAAGGAGCTGATAAGAAAAGTAATCAAGAGATGCAACGAGAAAGGCAAGTATTGCGGCATTTGCGGCCAGGCTCCTTCCGATTATCCAGAGTTTGCCAGATTCTTGATGAAAGAGGGGATAGAAAGCATTTCCTTGAATCCGGATACGGTCATCAAGACCATATTAAGCATTTCCAATAAATTGCGCTGATGAACAAGTCGTTTACTTTAATCGAAATACTGGTGGTCATCGTCATAGTCGGAATCCTTTCCGNNCCTTCATTATCGTTTCCATGGCCGGAGTCTCGGAAAAAGCCGCCATTGCCAAAGGCCAGGCGTTTTCCAGTTCTTTGAAGAATTCATTAATGATGAATTTGGTGTCAGAGTGGAATTTTGAAGGACCGACCATGGCTGGAAGCAATGCTGTCAGTAGCGATGTTTTGGATACTTGGGGCAACGGGGACGGCAACATAGAGAGCTATGGCGGCAACTACCCGGTAGTAAGATCCGGAAAAGATTGTTTAAGCGGTAAGTGTTTAGAGTTTTCTGGTTCTGGTGGCTCGGTAATGATTACTGATTCTTTGATAAACAGTATAACCAACAAGTTGACCATTAGTTTCTGGGTATGGTTTGATGTCGATCTTTCTTGGGGGCCGGGCCTTGTTTGGAAAGGCGGCTATAATTATGTCGTTGGCCATGAGGGCGGAGGAATTTCTTTTCGTGCTTGGAACAGTTCGGGTACGGCAAGTACTTCAACAATAGCGGCAAGTAAAATACCATTAAATAAATGGCACAATATTGTTGCTTCTTTTGACGGTTCTTCAAGAATATATTTGAATGCGGTGGGCGAATCTGTCGGGGTTTCTGTCGGAACCATAAGAGATCAGGCCGGTAATCTATATATCGGCAGAAGGGGGGATTATAGCGATAATTATTTTTTCAACGGGAAAATTGACGAAGTAAAGCTATACAACGAAAGCATTCCTTCTTTCCGAATTGAAGAGAATTATTATTCCAGCCTGAATAAATTATTAGCCAAGAATGGAATTGATTCGAATGAATTTAATCAAAGAATTACGGAATTAAAATTTAATTCAGCAAACAATGAATAAATTAAACAATTATGTTTGATATCATCACGTTTGGTTCGGCCACCTGGGACATATCTTTAATGTTGTCCGGCAAGAAGGTCAAGGATAATGCCGACTTGATTATTGATAAGGGCATTTATTTCAATCTGGGCTCGAAAATAAGCGTCAAAGACATGTACTTCGGTTTTGGCGGAGGGGGCATAAATACGGCTACGACATTCAAAAAACAGGGTTTCGGGGTTGCTTACTGCGGTGCGGTGGGCGACGATATTCCGGGAAAGGAAATAATCGAGCACATGAGAAAAATAGGAATCGACAGCTCTCTTGTCAAAAAAGTGAAAAAGCCTACCAATAATTCGGTCATTCTCCATATTCCCGAGGAAGACAGGACGATTTTGGTTTACAGGGGGGCTTCGGAGATGCTTAAGCGTTCAAACATCCAATGGGGCAGACTCAAAAGCTCATGGTTTTATCTGGCTCCCTTGTCAGGGAAGTTAAGCGTCCTGACCGAAGATATAGTTAGTTTTGCCAAGAAGAAAAACATCAAGGTTTTGGCCAATCTGGGCAATTCCCAGATATTGATGAACAAAATTAAATTAAAAAACATTCTAAGTAAAGTCGATATCCTGCTTTTGAACAAAGAAGAAGCTTCGTTGCTGACAGGAGTTGATTATAAGAAAGAGAAAGAGATAATCATTAAGACAAATCAAATACACAATAAGGGGCTGAACGTCATTACCAAGGGCAGGGAAGGGGTAGTTGTTTCCGACGGGACAAAGGCCTATGAGGCCAAAATGAAAAACTTTAAAATAGTGGACGTGACGGGGGCCGGTGATTCTTTCGGCTCCGGGTTTGTTTCCGGGCTTATAAAATCAGGGCACGACATTGAATACGCCATCCGGTTCGGATTGACCAATTCCAAACATTGCCTGATGAGCAAAGGGTCAGCCAACGGACTTTTGGAAGAAAAAAACAATTATCTGGTCAATAAAGAGAATGTCAAAGTAAAAATTAGGGGTCTTGCAAAATAAAACAGAGGAGGGTATAATTGTAAAACATAATATTTTTAGGCTTTTTCGAATTTTTAAAATAAATTAATACTTATGAACATACTGGAAGCTAAAACAAGAGAAAAGGCTATCGAGCCGGGAATGGTTCCCGCCGTATTATACGGTCCCGGGCTGGATAACATTCTTCTTCAAGTTGACAAAAAAATCTTTGATAAAGTTTTCAAAGAAGCGGGAGAAACCCTGATTTCCTTAAAAGTGGGCGATAAAACCTATTCCGTTTTGATTTACGACGTTCAAAAACACCCCTTCACTTCGGAACTGGTCCATGTAGATTTTTATCAGCCCAACCTTAAGGAAGAGGTGGAGACAGAGGTTCCGTTGGAAATAGAGGGAGAGGCCCCAGCGGTCAAGAATCTGGGAGGAACCATGATTACCAATGTTAAAGAATTGAGCATCAAGGCCCTGCCCAAGGATTTGCCGAGCAAGATAAAGGTAGACGTTTCGGGGCTGCAAACTTTTGACGATTTCGTTTTAGCTAAAGACATTAAGCTTCCTCGGGGAGTAACCATGCTTGCCAATCCGGAAGAGATTGTGGTTCAGGTGGTTGAGCCGGAAAAAGTGGAAGAAGAATTGGCTGTGCCTGTTGAGGAAAAATTGCCCGAGGTAGAGGCGAAAGAAGAAGCCAAAGAAGAAACAGAGGAAGAGAAAAAATAATTGTTTTTAAATGATTTTTAAAAATCCGAAAATCGTTTTCTTGTTTTTTCTTCTTGCGGTTTTGGCTGCCCCTCATTTTTTCGCCTTGGGAGAAACCAGCTACGACATGGAAAAGCTTTGTGAAACAGGGGAGTGGGAGAACGAATGCGACAAGATTTCCGAAGAAGAGTGCCAAAAATTATGCAACCAGTGTTTGGAGTATTTGAACCAGAAGGGAGCCAAGGTTCAGCAAGAAATTTCGGAAACGAGCCAAAAGAAACAAACCCTTCAAAATCAAGTCACCACCCTGAATAAGAAAATTAAGGACCTGGATTACCAGATTTACCAGTCAAATATCTCCATCAAGAGCTTGGGATTTCAAATTGAAGACACGGAGAATTCCATTGTCCAAACATCCACAGATGTTGACGAACAAAAGATAAAGGTGGCCGAGATATTGAGAGCGGTTCAGAAAGAAGATAAAAAGGACTTTTTGGAAATAATGATTTCAAGCGACACCGTGTCCCAGTTTTTTGATAATCTGATCTATTTGGAAACCCTGGGCGTCAAGAACAGGGAGGTGCTTTTAAATCTTCAGGAGCTGGAAAGCAGCCTAAAGAACAAGAAAGTGTCTCTGGAAGAAGAAACTGGCGAGCTGAAGAATCTGGTCATTATTCAGGGGATTAAAAAAGAGGAAAGCGCCAAAACCAAACAGGAAAGAGAGTATTATCTCGGATTAACTGAAAAAGAATATCAGGCCAAGATTTTGGAAAAAGAAGAAATTGAGAAACAAGCAGCGGAAATCAGCAAACGCGTCTTTGAATTGGTGGGAATAAAAGAAGGGGGGATTGAATTCGGCGAAGCGGTGGAAATAGCTAAAAGAGTAGAGAGTATTACCGGCGTCAGGTCAGCGTTTCTTCTGGCGATAATTCATCAGGAATCTTACAATAACGGAAAATTCGGCGGAAATGTCGGCCAATGTTATGTTACCAATTTTACCAGCGGAAGCGGAACCGATTTAAAGGGAAACGCCAAACAAAGAGTAATGAGTCCTAAAAACATTCCCCTGTTTTTGGAAATAACTAAAGAGTTGGGAATGGAGGCGACAAAAACTCCTGTTTCCTGCTGGATGCCTTTATATTCAGGCGGCGTTCCCTATGGATGGGGAGGAGCAATGGGTCCGGCTCAATTTATTCCCTCAACCTGGAATCTTTACCGGGCAAAGGTTTCTGCAATTACCGGCAAGCCTGCCAATCCCTGGAATGTTAATGACGCCTTTTTGGCCGCCGGCCTTCTTTTGAGAGACAATGGCGCCGCCCAAAACGAATTCAGGGCGGCGATGAGATATTTTTCCGGCAGTTCCTGGACCAAGCAGGAAGAATTCTACGGCAGAAGCGTTGTGGCCCGAGCCGAGGCATACCAGAAAGACATTGAAATTCTTGAACAAGCAAAAAAATAGGGCAGATATTAATCTGTCCATTTGGGTTCTTGTTCTCTCTTAAAGTCATTGACTCTGTTGTTCGGAAGTTCTCTCGCAATGTCCTCCAGGATAATTCCGACCGTGAACCACTGGTTATCGTTGGCTCGGCTTGTCAATGCTTGGATACGGCACTGATTATTTTCTCAATTTTTCCCCCCATAATCGATTCGATGTCGTGCCAGTTTTTGTTTATTCTGTGGTCAGTCACTCTGTCCTGGGGGAAATTGTAGGTTCTGATTTTTTCCTCTCTTCCCGCGGTTCCGATTTGAGACCTTCTCGCTCTGCCCAGTTCTTTTTCCAGCTCTTTTTCTTTTTGTTCCAATAATCTTGCTGATAAGATCGAAAGGGCGCTTTCTTTGTTTTGCTGCAGGCTCCTTTCCGACTGGGAAGTAACGACCAGACCGGTCGGAATGTGCACCATTCTTACAGCCGTCATTCTTTTGTTGACGTATTGTCCGCCCGGGCCCGATGCTTTGCAAACCTCGAATCTGATATCTCGGGGCTTAATGTCGATTTGGGTTTTGCTCGGCTTGGGCAGTACCGCTATCGTGGCCGTGGAAGTGTGAACCCGTCCCGACTTTTCTGTCTTGGGAATTCTTTGCACTCTGTGTACGCCCGCTTCGTTTTTGAGATTTTCGTAAATGTTTTCCCCCGAGATTTCGAAGATAACCTGCTTCAATCCTTTGATATCTGTCCCCTGAGAGTCGAGAACCTGGGTTTTGAAGTCGTTGTTTTGGGCATAGTGCGAATACATTCGGAAAAGGTCATTGGCAAAAAGAGCGGCTTCTTCTCCGCCCACTCCTGCTCTAATCTCCATGATTACAGCGTTGAATTTTTGTTCCATGATTATTTCTTCTTAGCCATTCTTTGCTTGAATTTCTGAACCCGGCCCACTTGGCCAGAGCTTCTTTCTTTTCCCGTATAGAAAGGATGGCACCTTGAACAGATTTCCACTTCCATGTTCTCCCGAGTTGAACCAACTTCAAAAACAGCTCCGCAAGAACAGCGAACTCTCGTTTTTTCAAAGTATTTGGGATGAATGTCTTTTTTCATATGGGTAGATATTATCAGAAAACTTGTTTTAAATCAAGAGCCCTTGCCTTTAATTTCCATTTATGATATATATTTAGGTATTATGGATGCAGAAACCGCTAAAAAAGAATACAACATTTCAATAGAAGAAATGATTAAGTCCGGTCTTGGTTTCGGGCACAAGAAATCAAAGCTTCATCCTAAGATGAAGGATTATGTCGCCAAAATTAAAGACAAGATTTATTTAATCGACCTCGAGAAAACAGCCGAGAAAATGGGTGAAGTTCTTGATGTTTTGAAACAGATAAAACAAGACGGGAAATCAGTTCTTTTTGTGGGTACTAAGGTGGCGACCAGGAAGCTTGTTGAAGAAGTGGCCAGGGCCTGCAATTCTCCCTACGTCAACGAGAGGTGGATCGGTGGAACCTTTACCAATTTCAAGGAAATCAGGAAGAGAATAAATTATTTCAGGGACCTGGAAAGCAAGATTAAGGATCCTGAGTTTGAGAAGAAGTACATTAAAAAAGAGAGATTGAGTATTCAGAAAGAGATGGACAGATTAAAGATGAAATTTGACGGAATCAAGGACATGGAAGAATTGCCAGCCGTTGTTTTCGTCTTGAGCGCGGACAAGGAAAGTATTGTGGTGAAAGAAGCGAAGAAATCCGGCATCAAGGTCATTGCCGTAGTTGACACCAATACCGACCCGACAACAATCGATTATCCCATCCCGGCCAATGACGACGCCTTCACTTCCATTGAATACATTTTATATAAAGTCCAGGAAGTATTAAAAGGATAATATCAAATAGTTATGGTAGAAGTTGAATTAATCAAAAAACTTCGGGAAGAAACAGGAATTTCTTTGGCCGACTGCAGAAAGGCCCTGGAAGAATCTCAGGGCGACCTTGAAAAAGCAAAGGAAATATTGAGAAAAAGAGGAGAAGCCGTAGCTCAAAAAAAAGGGGAAAGAAGCGTGGGGGCGGGTATCGTGGATACTTACGTTCATTCAAACAAAAGACTGGGAGTAATGCTGGAATTGGCTTGCGAAACTGATTTCGTCGCCCGTTCGGACGATTTCCAGAACTTGGCTCATGAAATTTGCTTGCAGGTTGCCTCAATGAAGCCGCTGTTCGTCAAGGAAGAAGAAATTCCAAAAGAGACGCTGGACAAGGAGGCGGAGATTTATGAAGAGCAGGCCAAAGCACTGAAAAAACCCAAAGAAATAACAGAGGGAATTATTAAGGGAAAACTGGAAAAATACAAGAAGGAAAACTGCTTGGTTAATCAGTCCTGGATTAAGGATGACAGCAAGACAATTCAGGGCTTGATTAACGAATATATCGCGAAAATAGGGGAGAACATCTTGGTAAAAAGGTTTGTAAGATATGAATTCTGAAGTTTTTTTGCAAATAACTTTTGTTTTAAGTTTCGCGGGCACGGTTTATTTTATCTTGAGAAAGTCTCCGGAGGTGATTGCCTTGCCGGAAAAGGATTATTTTCTGAACGCGAAAAAACTAATCAGGAGGGCGGAGAGCAAGACCAAATCATATTTCAAAGAAAAATCCGTTGTCTGGGAAAATGCTTTGCATAAATTTCTTTTAAGAATAAGAATTCTGTTTTTGAGGGCCGATAACAAGGTGTTCGGCTTGACGCAAAAATTGAAGCAGAGAGCGGAAAAGAAAAAAGGAGTTGATGAATATTGGAAAGACATTAAGACGTCCTTGAAGAAAAAACCTTCTAAAGAAGACAAGCCGGCATAGCTCAGTGGTAGAGCAACTGTTTTGTAAACAGTAGGTCGGGGGTTCGAATCCGTCTGCCGGCTCAGGTAAAACCGCTTTTCGGCGGTTTTTATGTAGTATACTTGACATCTCTCAATATATATTATATAATATTGTTATCATTTACAACTTCATAGGGAGTGATTTGATTGAGTATCAGGAAAGTATTGTTTGTTCCCGGGTTTCTTAAAGACCCTGAAACCGTACAGATTGTTGAACGAAAAGTAGCCGAGCTCCAACCCCTGTTTCAAAAGAGGGGATGGAAAATCGTGCTGTCTGATTGTTACGGCGGCCAGCCATCGTCCCTGTCGCTTTTCGAGTATGCCCAGAGAGTGGCAAGGGAAATTGAAAACATCCAGCCCGATGCCGTCATCGCCCACTCCATGGGAACCCTGATAGTCAGGGGTTCCTGGAAGCATTACCCGCATTTCTACGGCGCGCTGGCGTTCATCGAGGGGCCTAACATGGGAGCCGCCCGGTGGAAACTTCTGATTACCGGACTTCCTCTTCGGCTTCCTTGCGTCAAAGACATGGTGCCGAGCAGTGAGTTCATGAAGAGTCTGAAGGACGATGATGTTCCCCAAGATAATCTCTTTGTGGAAATTCAGGGCAAGTTTGCGAAGCATCCTCTGGCTGGGAAGGTTTTCCGGCCCCTGCCTTATTGTGGAGGATGGTTTTATTCCTTCCCCGACGTCGATCACCGGGAGCTGGTAACCGACAAGCGCACGCTTGAAGTGCTGTTCAGGTTGTTGTAGCACATTAGGTTTGCGGCCAAAACCGGTACAATTTATGTCGCCGGTTTTTTTATTCAATTGATATAGCCAAACATTAAGGGCTGTATTGACAATTAAAAAAAAGCAGGGTAAGATGTTCCTTACTTGAACAGATCTTTGAAAATATCAAAGTAGGTTTTTTAGAGTTGTTCCGCGATTTTTTTTATTGAGAGTTTGATCCTGGCTCAGGATGAACGCTGGCGACGTGGATCAGGCATGCAAGTCGTACGGTCATATGTCTTCGGACATGTGATAGTGGCGAACGGGTTAGTAACGCGTAGATATCAACCCCTCACTCAGGCATAGCTTGGAGAAATCCAAGATAATTCCTGATAGTCCGAGCAATCGGTAAAGGTTTTCCGGTGAGGGATGAGTCTGCGTCCTATCAGCTTGTTGGTGAGGTAAAAGCTTACCAAGGCTATGACGGGTAGGCGGAGTGAGAGCTTGTCCGCCAACAATGGCACTGAGATACGGGCCATACTCCTACGGGAGGCAGCAGTCGAGAATATTTGACAATGGGCGAAAGCCTGATCAAGCGACGTCGCGTGTGGGATTAAGATCTTCGGATTGTAAACCACTTTTCTAGGGGAAGAACTTTGACTGTACCCTAGGAATAAGGGGTGACTAAACTCGTGCCAGCAGTAGCGGTAATACGAGTGCCCCGAGCGTTATCCGGATTTACTGGGCGTAAAGGGTCTGTAGGCGGTTCATTAAGTTCTTCGTTAAATCTCCAGGGCTTAACCTTGGAGCTGCGGGGAAAACTGGTGAACTAGAGGATGTTAGGGGCTGATAGAACACTCGGTGGAGGGGTGAAATCCGTTGATATCGAGTGGAATACCAAAAGCGAAGGCAATCAGCTGGGGCAGTCCTGACGCTGAGAGACGAAAGCGTGGGGAGAGAAAAGGATTAGATACCCTTGTATTCCACGCCCTAAACGTTGAACACTGGTCATTGTAAGTGTCGACCCTTGCAGTG
>DKFD01000004.1 GCA_002452735.1 Patescibacteria group bacterium UBA6805
GTTTCCATGGCCGGGGTTTCGGACAGGGCCAAAATTGCCAGAGGAAAAGTGTTCCTTAATTCAATAGATAATTCTTTATTGTTAGCCAAAGTATCTCAATGGAAGCTGGACGAGGTTAATGCCGGCCAAACACCGGATTCGTGGGGAGCAAACGATGGGACGGCAACAGGAACAATCCTTCAAGAGTCAGGGTGCATTTCTGGAAAATGTTTAAATTTTAACGGGAGCTCGGACTTTATTAGCTGTGGTGCCGGAAATAGTTTAAATATAACAGAATCAATAACAATAAGCGTTTGGATAAAGCCAATGGGCAGCAGTGGACAGGAAGGAATTATAGGCACCCCAAATTTTAGCAGCGCATACGGTCTTTATATAAGACATAGCCCTGGTGCAGATATCGGATTTCAATTTAATAATGGGTCAACCAGGTATTATTTAATGGCGGGGAATTTAAATTATGGAGACTGGAACTATATTGCCAGCTCTTGGGATGGAAGCAATATGAAAATATATATTAACAACGTGAAATACTCTTCCGGGCAAGGATCGACTGCCCAGGCCAGAAACTTTCAAGAGTTTCGTATGGGCTATACCGGAAGCATAGCAGCTCCGATTTATTTCAATGGCTTGATAGATGATGTCCGCATATACAACCAAGCCATTCCAACCTCTCAAGTTCGGCAAAACTATTTCATAGGGTTAAACAATCTATACAAGAACGGGGAGTTGATGCGAACAGAATATATTCAAAGAATAACGGCGTTGAAAAGCGACTTTTCTCAAAAATGAATCGGTATTTATCTCATTGTCCGCATCTTGACAACACTCCCATATTTATATATAACTTAATCGTCCCGAGGTGAGGATAATGATTAAAAAAGCACTGGAGTCGACTGAACTTTTTACAACTGAAGAGCTCGAAAAAATCAAATCTTTTCTGGACAAGGGGTTTAACTCTCCGATTGCGCAAATCTGCATCGCCAGCATCTTCATTGAAGCGAAAAAGAGCGAGAAGCCCGTTGCCGAAGTCGTTGTCGCATGCGAAAAAGAATGGTACGGAAATTGGCGCTCCCAACATCCCGACATCAGAGGAAACATTTTGGCTCCCGGAGACGCTGGAAAGCAAAACGCGGAATCGCTCTGGAACGTCTATGATTTCCTTGGGATTCCCAAAGGATGGTTTGAGGTTAAAACCAAGAATTCGACCTACTGGTTCGGCAGAGACGAAGGAGGCGGAATACGGTCCGTTTCAACAGATTCTTGCTTGCCCTTGCTGCGGCATCGGTGCAAGATAACCGTTCTTGCCGTTGGCAAAGAAATGGGATTCGACTACGTCCCCCTTAACGGGCGCTATCGTGCGACATCAACCGTCGTCTCGATTATCAAGCCAGAGGAAGGTCCGAAAGAGGCTAAAGCATAGCCTCGTTTTTTATACGTAAAATTATTCGTCTTGTTTCTCGTAATTCAGCTCTCTGGCCTGTTTTTTGATGTTTTCTATGATATCGTTAAGATGAGCGGGAATGAACTTGATTGCTCCGGCGCATTCATGGCCCCCTCCCTCAGCGTGGGAATGGGGAATATCCTCCTTTATCCTTTTAATCATCTTGGCGACCGGCAGAACCGGCTTGTTGGCCCTGACAATAATCATGTCTGATAAGTATCCTATGGTTACGACCGGGAGAGTCTCCCTGTCTATCACCACCGTATCGTGAATCATGCTTACCACTTTGCCCGGAGCCGGGTATCTGAATTTCATCGTATACTTTTCCAAATCAATGGTTGAAAAAACTATGCCGCTGAGATTCTGGGTTCTCAAATAGGGGAGAGTGCTTTCTAGCTGGGTTTTGACTCCTTTCCTGACTTCTTCGTTTATTATCTTCACCAACTCCGGATTGTTGTACAATTCTTCGTAAATGCCTTTTCCAGAATCAAACTTAAGTTGGTAAGCGATGAAGTCAATGGCTGTGCCTATCTCTTCCAACTCTTTCTTGCTCCTCCCGCTTTTCTTGATATAGTCATCGGCTTCTTTGATGCTTGACCGGTCGGTTATTCCGGCCACGGCAGGCAGACTGGGATTGGAATAATCCTCGCATATCCATCTGGCTAGCTCGTAAGCCAGCATGCCGGCGCAGGTCTGGCTGTCCAATCCTTCAATGTAAGGATTGAGATGCAAAGACAAATACGGGTCAACCAATGTTTTCTTCTTTTCAATGACCACGGGATTGTGATGGTCAATGACTATTACCTCAAACCCGATGGACTTCATTGTTTTCAGCCCGAAGATGTCTTCCGGAGTAGAGCCGTTGTCCAGGACGACTATAAGGGGCTGTTTCTGGCCGTGCGGCTCTATTATCTTCTTAATCAGGACCACGTCTTTGAAAGCGTCTATGATGTCGTAATACGGGGCCCGGCTCGGAGACCTGAAAAGATTATAGTCGGGATTGGCTCCTATTTTCTTCATTAGAAGCTTGCACGAGGATTCTATGGCCAGGCCGGCGTTTATGCCGTCGGAATCGGAATGGTGCCTTATCATTATGGGCTGGTTCTCCAATACCGCCTTCCTTATTCTTTTGGCGATTTTTAAAAAGTATGGTCTCAGCTTTTCCAGCCTTTCCGAGGCAATGGTGAAAGAAGTATTCGTCGGCTCGCTGTTCTTGTCAATAATGGAGTCAAAATCTGCTTTTGCTTCCCTTATTCTTTCAATCTCTATCTGCAGCCTTCCCGCCCTAATATTGGCAAACCCCGCTATCTCAATGATATCGCCCACGTCAAAATCAGAATCCTTTATCACCGCGTCAGCCATGCTGTAGCCATCGCTGACGGTAAAGATAACCGGACCGGGCTGAGCCCTTCTCATTATCTTGACTATCCCCCTGAAATTATCTCCGCCCTTGAGAGCGGCCATGTTTTTGTTTGTTCTTTTTTCAAAAACATCATTATTTTTGTTTTTCATATTTTTAGATACTATCATACTTCGATTCTTTTTTCAATTTGGCCGTGCATTAAAGAATTGACAAATACCGTTATTATGTTTATAATCTTCTTGCTCTTTTAAAACAAAAATGGGAGCGAAAAAATGAGTCTGCTTAGCTACTTCATTAAAAAGACCTTTGATGGTCAGGTATCTCAAGACGAACAATGCAGAGAACTGATTGCAAGAATAGAAAACGATTACAATCTTAACTTGAAACCGCTTACTCTCAAGAACCTGTCAAGCTATTTTCTAATCGACATGCTGGAAAGGATTTTTAGCAGGGGGAATATAACTGACCTGCCTGAAAAAATCAATGTTTTGGATGTCGGAACAGGAGAGTGGTATTATGCGCCTGCCTTATTAAATTTCTTCAAGTTTTGGAACGGCCCGAGAAAGGTCTGTCTGGAAGGAGTGGATTTTCCCGAAAAAGACCACCGGAAATCGATAAGAAAGCTCTACAAAAACTGGGACCTCAAAATCCACTGGGGCGATGTCATGGATTTAAAAGAACACGGCCGCTATGACATCATTTTCATGGCGCACATGTTAACTGGGCCGCGCCATTTCAGAAAATTCAAGGTTCCTTACTGCCCCCCAAGCTCAATGTTCCCCAAGATGCAATCTCTGGGAAAGACCAACGGCCTTTTCATAGTAACGGCTTATGAATGGGCGGGAGAAGCCTCTATCCTCAACTACTTTGAAAACAAGTTGGCGGAAATAAATTATAATCCAAAGGCGGGAGAAAGCCTTTCTAATGCCATTGGGGGATACCAAGGTTTCCATAACAACGTGGTTTGCCTTTTTAGAGACCCTTATGTGAATTTACAGGCCTGCAGAAAGAGAGAAAAAGACGGGGGAGAGTGGGATAAAATTATGTCAAAGTTTGACCTTTGACTTTTTTATTTATATTCCATTCTCTTGACTTTATCGCCGATTAGCAATATTAAATAGCCAAGGTGATAACCTTGAAGAAAAAACAGGAAACCGCCGCAATCATGCGCATAGAAGGCCTCGGCCTCTGCGAACACTGCCAGGCTCTGTTGTCCATTGAAAACATGCCGGCCGAATCCATGGATGCCGAATGGCGATGCCCGAGCTGCAACGTGATTCTGACCAACAAAACATTCGGTTTTGAAGAAACCGAGGAGGGATGCAAAAGAACCAGATGGGTGGGGCCTGACAAAAAATGGGTATCCCAGAGGCCGGACAGAAACTTTGATCCAGTAGCTTGAGTTGATTATCGTGCTAACTGCAGAAGAAATAGGCAGGATGGCCGAAGAGGCACTGGCCGAGGACAACAGCCTGGATCTCGAGGCGATAGAAGAAATGGGCAGGATGGCCGAAGAGGCACTGGCTGAAGAAGCGCTGAACCGCGAGACTGACCACAAGATTGACCAGTTGAAAAACCAGCTGGATGGGATGTATCAAGGCCTTTGCCCTAATGATCCCGTAATTAATTAGGTGACCAAAATGGTCACTCTTTTTTTATTTGCTTTTTTATTCTTCTCCTGATATAATTGTTTAAAGGTGGATAATAATTTTTAATTAATAAAAACATGGAAAACGAAGAAAAAAAATGCAACTGCGGAATGCCTTTGAACGAAAAAACGGAATGTGCCTGCAGTCCGGAAGTTTGCGTTTGTTGCTGCGAATGTCCGCCCGACTGCCAATGCGGCTGCCAGGGGAAAAAGGAACAATTAGATAAATAAGAATAATTTAATTTTTATGGATGCTTCTAAGATGTTTAATCGCACAGCGAAAGCCCTGATTGTCGTTTATGCGATTTTCCTGAGCCTATTTTCTCTGGACGCTTTCACCGGAGGCGCTCCCTGGTACATGCAGCTGAGAGGATTTTTGATTCACCTTGTCCCGACCTACATCGTCATCGCCCTGGCCGTCCTTGCCTGGAAGAACGCGAAGATGGGAGGAATCGCCATAATCATTTTCGGAATCATTTTCACTATGTATTTCGGAATATATAATCTGAGCGACCCCAACACGCTTCTAACTTTTATGATGCTCGCGTTTCCTTTGTTCTTAACGGGCCTGCTGTTCTGGCTAAGCTTTAAAAAGCAAAACGCCTAACGATTATTAGGACGTAAATGCAAGAAAGGTGAAGGATAGGGGATTTGGCAAGCCATTCCCCGTGTTCTTCATAATGGTCGCGAGTAGGCGTGACCATGACGCTGGATTCTTTCCGTAGCCGACGCTATGGTCGGCGGTCTACTAGTAAGGCTTCAATCGATTTCACCTGACGAAAGGTGGTTTGTCTCGAAGGGAAGGAAAAGCGGATGAGAAGAGGCTCAACGGGCAAAGGGGAGGTGGACCTGCCTGCCATCAATCAAGGTGGGTCAAAAAGGCAAGCGGTCGATAGCGCCCGGAGCAACTCTTAAATAGACGCTCCCTTCCTTTCGATCTCACGGCACGATTTTCTATAATTTATGTTTATGTGGTGATTAGAGATTTATTGATGAGTCAGACGGGACCCAACAAAATTCCTGATTTCTCTATGGGCTGAGACCATAACCGTTCCTGTTAACCAGCCGTTCAATTTGAGTGTTCCTCAATCAATGCTTTTTTGGTGGCCAACTAAGCACGACTAGCGTCATACTTGATGGCCTGCTTTAGCGGTCGGACCGTTAAAGTAGACCATCAAATACCTTCTTTTGTCTATTAAAAGGACTGTTTTCAGTATAGATAAATATTTAAATTTGTCAACAATATAAAAAGCTGCTGGTTTACACCAACAGCTATTTCGTTGTTTCGTTTCATCATCCACTTTACATGTCCTTCACCGAAAATTAATTCGTAAAAATCCAGTACCCTGTCAACCCATCCGTTTATTTGCGCTCCGATGAAAAAATTCATCAGGTCTTTTCTGCTCCTGCCGGTCTTGCTCTTTGAAAGGCCGATAAACCATTCCAAAGCTTCAAGCTCTCCGGTCCTGGAAAAAGAAATCCTGCCTATCGGCTTGGTAAACAGGTCTTCGTCGGAAACAATGTATTCCTTGAAAAACTTTCTTTCCATAAAAGAAATGACCGCTTCTTCTATTATTTCCAAAAAGACCAGCCTTTTAAAGCAGGGCGCTTTGACTGAAACGCCTGAGATGAAATTCATCATTTGGCCGTCTTTATACAAGGGACAAGAATACGAGTAAGCATGAAATAACTCGTGGAAAACAGTTAAAGCGAATTTTGCCTCGTTAAAAGACCTCTCCACGACAATCGTCTTTCCTTTTGAAGAAAATGCCCCTTCTTCATAAGACGCGGCATATTTGCCGACAGCCCCTTTCTTTAAAATATGGATATGGTCCAAGGGGACGTTCAGAATCTTTTTTCTCTTATACTCGGCCTGAAAAGAAATTACTGCTTGCCTGGCCAACTCTATTATTTCCTTTTCTCGTTTTGTTTTTTTTAGTTCCTCCAGCCTCTGGTCTCGGTTGAAGTGTTCAATCGCCGATGCAATCGCCGATTCCCCGCCATCTCCACTGAAACAGCATATTTCGTCATGGAAATCGATTAGATTGGAAGCAATCTTAATCATCGTAACCACTTTTTAGGTTTTAAAAGGACATCAATATATTAAAACATTTATTCAAACTTGTCAAATCTTCTTACCCGAGGTTGCATTTTAAAAACAAAAGTAATATAATGTTTAGCGTTATTATAAATTTAATAAAAAATGATTCCGAAAAAAGTTTTCTTCGTCAAGGGAGTAGGGACCCATAAAGACAAGCTGGCTTCTTTTGAATTGGCCCTGAGGGACGCCGGGATAGAAACCCAGAACCTCGTTTATGTCTCAAGCATTCTGCCGCCCAACTGCGAAATCATTCCCAGAACAAAAGGCGCCATCCAGCTAAAACCCGGCCAGATAACCTACTGCGTAATGGCCAGGAACGAAACAAGCGAACCGAACAGGTTAATTTCCGCCGCCATCGGTCTGGCCGTCCCCAAAGACAGAAACACTTACGGATATCTGTCAGAACACCATTCTTTCGGAGAAAAAGCGGACATAGCGGGGGACTATGCGGAAGATTTGGCCGCCACCATGCTGGCCACGACCCTGGGCATTGAGTTTGAACCGGAAAAAGCCTGGGACGAGAGAAAACAAGAATACATTACCAGCGGAAAAATCATCAAGACAACCCATACCTGCCAGTCGGCCGAAGGGAACAAACACGGGCTCTGGACAACCGTTATCTCTGCCGCGGTTTTCCTAACGGAATGACCTGTGGAATACCGCCCTTCACAATCTTTTAATGGGTGGTATAATGTTATCGTAAAGGTCGTTAGGTTGTATTATTCTGTTTAATATAACATTATGGTTAAAAAAATTTTAATCGTTAGTGGCCTTATACTGATTATAGCCGGAACCCTGGGACTGATGCCGGCCTATGCCATTTTTGTTCAGTCAAGCTGGTACGCCATATTGGAGATTGTCGTCGGCTTGATTGCTATCGGGGTCGCCTCAACCGAAAAAAAGGCGTAAAAAATAAGTACGGACAAAGCCAACGGGAAAAACTGTTGGCTTTTGACTTTTGGCACCATCTTTTGTATAATTGCCTTAGTAAATTTAAAAAGGAGTCCATTATGCCATCCAACCTATTGATTATTAAGGAAAACGACCAGAGGGTAAAAAACCTTCTTGAGCAAGGGAAGAGGTACGAAGCGGCAAAACTCTGTTTCTGCCTTGAGACCACCAGAGACCTGAAGGTGAAAGTAATCAAAACATTCATCGAGGGAGAAGAATTATCCATCGAAGGAGAAGAACTGTCGAGGCTCGGCAACCAAACTCTGAGATCGCTCCTGCTCTTCTGCCGGAAAAGAGAAAACGGCCAACGCCCAAAAATTATCGTTTTCAAAGCGAAAGGTCGCCAAAAAAGGATATGGCATTATGCCTAAACCGTCGAATGATGGTTTTTTTCTTAAAAATTGATATAATAAACTTGTGAAAAAGAATATAGCCATAATCATCGCTTTTAAGGACTTCCGGGACGAAGAATATTTCAATACCAAGGAAGTTTTGGAGAGCCGGGGATTCAAGACCAAAACCTTCAGCAACGAAAAAGGCGTTGCTCTGGGAAGGTTTGGCGGAGAAGCTGAAGCAGATGCCCTGATTGACGATTTAAACGTTGACGAATTTGATGCAGTGGTTTTTATCGGCGGTTCCGGTGCAGCCAGATTTCTGGACAATGAGACCTCTTACAAGGTTATCAGAGAAGCTCTCAATAAGGAAAAGGTTCTGGCCGGAATTTGTATTGCTCCAATAATTCTAGCCAAAGCCAATGTCTTGAAGGGCAAAAAATGCACGGTTTGGTCTTCGGACATGGACAAATCGGCGGTTAAAACCCTTAAAGAAAAGGGCGGGATTTACGAGAATAAAAGCGTGGTCGCCGACGAAAATATCGTCACGGCCGATGGTTACGAAGCCGCCCGGTCGTTCGGCGAAAACATAGCAGATGTATTGACAAAAAAAGAAATATAGATATAATCAAAACATAATCCGCAGAAAGCAGGCATTTAAGCCCTGCCGAGGATAAAAAGCTTTTTTATTTCTGCGGAAGCGCAGATTTTTTAATTAAACAACATGGCTTTAACAAAAGAAAAAAAACAGAATATCGTCAAAGAGCTGGAGGAAAAAATAGAAAAGCAGAAATCGATTATCTTTATGGATTTCTCCGGAACCAAGGTTAAAAAACTCGCCCTCTTAAGGAAAGCGCTCAAGGAAGCTAAAAACGAATTAAGGGTGGCCAAGAAAACCCTGACGGATATAGCCCTGAAGAACAAAAAGATTGATGTTGAGACAAAGAAATTAACCGGAGAAATGGGCTTGGTGTTCGGATACGAAGACGAGCTCTCGCCAGCCAAAATGGTCAATCAGTTCCTTAAAACCAATTCCAACGTCAAAATCCTGGGCGGATACATTGAAAACAAGTTTTACGGAGCCGAAGACGTGGTCAGATTCGCCGAATTGCCCGGAAAAGAACAACTGCTGGCAAGCCTTTTGGGCTCAATGTCGGCGCCGGTTTCAAATTTTGTCGGAGTATTGAGCGGAAACTTGAGAAAACTGGTCTTCGTGCTTTCACAAATTAAAAAATAAATAACGGCATGCAAATGATTCTTGAGGACTATAATCTTTTAAAAATCATTTGGTGTTCAATAAAATGGCAAAAGAAAAATCGGAAATTCCCGAAAAGTTCGAAAAACTGGTCGGAGAAATAGAAAAAATGTCTGTCCTTGATTTGGCCGAATTGGTTAAAATCCTGGAAGACAAGTTCGGCGTTTCGGCCGCTCCCCAAATGGTGGCAGCCGCAGCCGCTCCAGCCGGGGAAGCCCAGGCCGGAGCCGAAGAGAAAAGCTCTTACAATGTAATCTTGAGCGCTGTGGGTGACAAAAAAATCGACGTCATCAAGGTGGTAAGAGACACGACCCAAAAAGGGCTGAAAGAAGCAAAAGACCTGGTTGACGCAGCCGCAGCCGCCCCTCAAACAATAAAAGAAGGAGCAAAGAAAGAAGAGGCGGAAGAATTGAAAAAGAAATTCGCCGAAGCAGGAGCAATCGTGGAGCTGAAATAAAAAACACCCCTTTCTGAGGGGTGTTTTTATTTATTTGTTTTTATTTGCAAACTCCTTCCGGCTGGTTTTCAGTCAAACTGCAAATCAATTTGGTCAAAGCTTCTTTTTCTTTTTCCTCTCCTTCATTTTCTCCGGAGCCGAGGCGGTAATATCTGCAGCCGAGAACCAGAGTGGGGAAAGAGCCGCTGCTGTATTTCTCAAAAATTTCCCTGTCCTTATCCGTATCAATATTTTCGTGATAGGAAACCTTGTCGCCGAATCTTTCCACGACCTCCTGAAGAACGGGCTTCTCCCAGACACAGTGGGGACAGCTGACCGAACCGAAAAAATATATAATCGGTTTTCCGTCTTCCGAGCAAATGTCGGCGCCGACTATTTCTTTGAAATTTCCGTCAACGGTCTTGATTTCGTTTTCTACAAAATCCGGAATCTCGTAAGGTTCGCTGGCAAAAAGATGTTTGCCGTCGGAAGAAACATAAGAAGGATAGGTGGTACCGCTGATATTTATTTCAATCTTGTAATAAAGACTACTCTCCTCGTAAACCTTTGTCAAAGAAGCCGTAGTGCCGCCTCCTAAAAGGTATCCGTTAATGTATTTGATGGCTTTGTTCGCCGCATTTTGAGAAACTTGGACATCTTCCGTTTCCACGGCTTGGCCTCCTTTGACTTTGTCCTGATAGATTGTTGCCGCCAGAACGACACAAACCACCAAAAACAGAAAGGTGCCACTTCTCCAGAAATCAACACTTGACAAAAAATTCAACCTTTTGTTCTCCATGTTTTTGTTTAATATTATTATATTCAAGGTAAAGACAACCCTGCAAAGAGCAGGGTTGTTTTACTTATTCGTCTTCGCTTGCGTCGTCATCGTCATCATCATCTGGTTCTTCCTCTTCGTCCGGCAAGTCTTCCTCTTCCGGAAGTTCCTCTTCGTCGCTCAGGGCATCCATGTCCTCTCCCCATTCATCGCCCTCTAATTTAATGTTTTCTTCTAAAGTCATGTTCGCTTAATTAGTTTATATCCCGCTCTTTATCAATAAAGAACGGAAGGTTTATCTCTATGTTTGAATCTAGAGAATTCGACCTTTTTTATTAAGATGCTATCATTATAATTATGAATAAATTATTGTCAAGTGCTTTACACTCCTGCCAAGAAAAGGTATAATAACGGCAATGAAACCGATGTTTAAATATCTTAAATGGCAATTCGTCGAAAAGCCCAAAGAAATAACCGGGGCTATTAAAAATTTCCTCGCCTTTGGAGCATATTTCTTCTCCTTGAAGCAAAATATCGTTTATCTTTTTTCTCCCTGGAAAAACATAACATGGTCTTCGGGAAGGGGATTCGACCCGCAGGCCATAATAGAATCGGCTTTCTCCAATTTCATATCCAGAATCATCGGCTTTTTCTTGAGGGCCTTTTTAATTGCTTTCTGTCTTGTCTGTGATTTGATTGTCCTGACTTTGGGCACAGCCCTGCTGCTGGCCTGGATATTTTTGCCTTTGATAATTATCCTGATTTTTGCTTCGGCATTAAAATATGTTTAATTTAAAAGCAACAGGACAATACTGTTTGGCTGAAAAAGAAAGATTCTTCCTGTTTTTAAAGTGGCTCGGCAAATTAAGCTTTATCGGCTTTATCTGGTGCTTAATCATCGTTGTTTACCGATACTTGAATGACCCCGGTATTGTGGCACAACCCCTCGGCTGGGGGATGATTTTCTTTGATATTTTTCTTTTGGCCGGGTATCTGAACATCTTTTTCGACGACGCCAAAAAAACTTCACCCCGAAAAAGCCTGAAAGAGGCCCTGGAGAAAGAATTGAACCTGGCTCCTTTTCTTAATTTCAACAGCGTCAAATACATAGCCAGGGCCCTGAAGAAAAACCAGGCCCCCAGCTCCAGTATCCTTCTGTACCATTTCCTTGACGAAAAGAATCCCAAAATAGTTTTCATTTTTTCCCGTCTTCTGATGGACATTAAAAAATTGAAAACTGAAGTGCAAAAAATAATGAACAACGGAACGCAGGAGGAATTTGAGAAAATAATTTCCGAAGCGGGAAACATCGCCCTGAAAAGAGGGTACAATCTGATAAAAGAAGGGGACATTATTTCCGCTCTTTCGGAGACGGAGCCCACCCTGAGGCAGATACTGATTGACCTGGAACTAAGAAAAGAAGACATTAATAACTTAAGCTGGTGGATAGAAGCGGCCAATAAAAAAATAAGGGAAGCGAGGCGCTTCTGGGAATACGAGAATCTTTTGAGGCACGGCTCCATCGGCAGGGACTGGGCTTTCGGCTATACCGTGGGACTGGACAAGTTCTCAATCGACTGGACAAGGGAAATAGAGACCCGGGGATTCGAAGAAATCATCGGTCACGGCGAAGAAATGGAACTGGCGGAAAACATTCTTTCCAGAAAAGGCCCGAGGAACGTTCTTATTGTCGGCAACCCGGGAACAGGAAGAAACATCATCGTCCATGCTTTGATTAAAAAGAGCCTGAGCGGGAAGTCAACCAAAAAATTGAACGGCAAAAGATTCATTGAACTAGACCTGGTCGCTTTGGCCTCGAACGTCGATTCTTTGGAGCAAAGCGAAAAAGTGATAGCCGAATGCCTGAACGAAGCAGGGAAAGCGGGGAACGTTGTGTTAATCATCAACGACTTCCACGATTTTGTGGGTGGAGAAAAAAAAGCGGGACTGACCGACGTCTCCTCTATTCTTCTCCCTTATCTTTCCAATTCCGCTTTCCCCACTATTTGCATAACCAATTACGAGGGCCTTCACAAACATATTGAGAAAAAACCGGAGTTGATGAAATTGTTCGAGAAGGTGGAAGTCAAAGAGCTGACTCCCGAGGAAACCATGTTCATAATCGAGAACAAGGTTTTCGGCCTGGAGCATGAATACAACAAATTCATTTCTTATCCGGCCCTAAAAGAAATCATCCGCTTGTCGGACAAATACATCCCGTATTCCTTTCCTCTGAAGGCCATCACTCTCTTGAAAGACGCTTTCGCTTTCAGCGATAAGTATGCCGGCGACCAAATCATTCTGGCCGAGCATGTTGACCAAATTGTCTGCGCCAAAACCCAGATTCCGGTGGGAAAAATCAGAAGCAAGGAAAAAGAAACCCTCCTCAATCTGGAAAACATTTTAAAGAAAAGAATCGTCAGTCAGGAAGAGGCGATCAAGGAAATATCTTCCGCTTTGAGAAGAGCCCGTTCGGGAATCCAGAACAGGAAAGGACCGATGGGCAGCTTTTTGTTCCTGGGACCGACCGGTGTGGGAAAGACGGAAACAGCCAAAGCCTTGGCCGAGGCATATTTCGGCTCGGAAGAGAGGATGATTCGTCTGGACATGTCGGAGTTTCAGAGAATAGACGACATCCCCAGGCTTATCGGAGGAGAAACCCAGGAAGGAATCCTGACCACCAAGGTGAGAGAA
The DNA here is from genome assembly GCA_002452735.1 of Patescibacteria group bacterium UBA6805. Lineage (GTDB taxonomy): Bacteria > Patescibacteriota > Minisyncoccia > Minisyncoccales > Minisyncoccaceae > Microsyncoccus. Next base: position 13,000 of record DKFD01000004.1, read on the forward strand.
GACCCTTTTTCCCTGGTCCTGCTGGATGAGATAGAAAAAGCCCATCCCGACATTCTTAATCTTTTCCTTCAAGTTTTGGACGAGGGGTACGTCAACGACAACATGGGCAGAAAAGTCAATTTCGGAAGCACCATCATCATCGCCACTTCCAACGCCGGTTACCAGATTATTCTTGACGCTTTAAAAAACAAGAAAGACATACCGGAAATCAAGAAAGAGCTTCTGGATTACATTTTCAAAAACGGGACGTTCAGACCGGAATTCATAAACAGGTTTGACGGCGTCGTTGTCTTCAGGTCCCTCAGCCGGGAAGATTTGATTAAAATCACCCAGCTCCAATTGGAAAAAATGCAGAAGACCTTGTCGGAAAAACACATTGAGCTGAAAATAACCGAGGAGCTGAAAAAGAAAATCGTGGAATTGAGCTACGACCCTGTCTTCGGAGCCAGGGAAATAAAGAGAAAAATACAGGACAAGATAGAGAACGTCATCGCCAGGGCTCTGCTGGAAGACAAAATAAAGAATGGGGGGAAGATACAAATAGACCCGAACACGTTTGAAATAATTATTTTGTAGGAATGAACAAATCCTTCACTCTCATTGAAATATTGGTGGTCATCGTCATTGTCGGCATCCTTTCCGCCTTCATTATCGTTTCCATGGCCGGGGTCTCGGAAAAAGCCGCCATTGCCAA
>DKFD01000013.1 GCA_002452735.1 Patescibacteria group bacterium UBA6805
GTATTTCGATGAGGGTGAAGGATTTCTGATTCATTGAATAATTATACTAAAAAAGAAAAACCAATACAACGGTTGATCTGATTAGCAAGGACGTGCTACTGGACGACATTCGAACCAACTTAATCGCTACTTTGAGCTAAACTATTTTTAAACTCTTTTAATTTTTGGGTATATTCTGTTTTGGTCAACGCTCTATTTTTATATAAACTGTTTAGTCCCAGAAAATAGTTTTGTTGAATTTGGGAAGAAGAGAATACACCAAAGAAAAAACTCGCATTATCTATTTGTCCTCCAAAAAAATAAGATGTTGGCGTATAAGCTCCAATTAAAAAGGGAATGGCCGTATTGAAATTAATTCCGTTACCCGAAGATATGGAAATTTCATTTTCATAATAACCATTGAGGTAAATTTTCATCGTGTTGTCCCTATCCCAAACAACCGAAATAAAATTCCATCCCACGTTAACATTGTTAACGCTATTAACCGTAGTGCCGACGCTCGGGTCAAAAATTGCTATAACCTTACCATTAGGAATAATTCCTACAGCATACCTTCCATCAGTACCAGAGGCGTCAGATTTTCCAATTAAATATTTATTTTCCGGGAAGGGCAAAGAATTTACTTTTGCCCAAAAACATATCGTTAAATCAGATGCTCCTATGTCAAGAACATCTCCAAAATAAATATAATCATTAACTCCGTCAAAAGACAGGCAATTTCCAAAAACACAATTTGCCGTTTGAAGTTGTGGGCAATGAGAAGAATCGCAGGCTCCTGCATAGCCGTTTTCCTTAAGTGTTCCTGTGTTTATTCCCCAAGAATCAGGCGTCTGGTCTGTTGCCGGAGAGTTAATGATGTCTAATTTCCACTCAGATGTTAAACTCATTAACAATGAATTTCTTAAAGAATTGGCGAATACTTTACTTTTAGCAATATTGGCGCTGCTGTTAATTGAGCCCATTCCGACGATAATGAAGGCGGAAAGGATTCCGATTATGACGATAACCACCAATATTTCAATTAAAGTGAAGGATTTGCTCATATTAGACATTTTTCTTTTTTTCCATTATAATATCAAAAACGAAATAAAGCAATGAATATGGCGGAATTATCCAAAGATTACGACTTCAAAACAATAGAAAACAAATGGAAAAAGAAATGGGAAGAAGAAAAACTCTACAAGTTCGTCTTTAAAGAGGGTGTTCCTCTTTTTGTCGTTGACACTCCCCCGCCCTATGTTTCCGCAGACCATCTCCATGCCGGCCACATTATGTCTTACGCCCAGGCCGAGTTCATCGTTCGCTACAAAAGAATGAGAGGATACCAGGTGTTTTATCCCATGGGCTTTGATGACAACGGCCTGCCCACGGAAAGATTCGTGGAAAAAAAATACAATATTGACAAATCCAAAACCACCAAGTCGGAATTCATCAAGCTCTGTTTGAGGGAAACCGAAAAAGGAATCGAAACATATAAAAAGCTCTGGACCGACCTGGGAATATCCGTTGACTGGTCAAAAACCTACAGCACCATCGCCCCTCTCCCCACCAAGGTATCCCAATGGTCCCTGATTGACTTGTACAAAAAAGGTGTTCTTAAAAAGGAAGAGCTTCCCATCTTATGGTGTCCTTTCTGCCAGACCGCCATTTCCCAATCAGACACCGAAGACCGGGAAAGGGAATCAAAAATGAACTACATCGCTTTTCCCCTGAACTCAAAAGGCGAAACAGCCACCATCGCCACAACCAGGCCAGAGCTTCTTCCCGCTTGCGTTGCCTTGTATTACAATCCCAAGGATAAAAGATATCAAGGCATGGATAAGAAAAAAGCCATCGTTCCCCTTTTCGATTATGAAATACCCATTAAAACAAGTGAGCTGGTGGACAAGGAAAAAGGAACCGGGTTGATGATGGTCTGCACTTGGGGCGACGCGGAAGATTTGGAAAAGTGGCGGACCGACAATTTGGAAACCAGAAACCTCTTGACCGTTGACGGAAAACTCAACGAGCTGGGAGGAAAATATCAGGGATTGAGCATTGAAGAGGCCAGAGAAAAAATCTTGGCTGATTTGAAAGAAAACAATTTCCTGATAAAAGAAGAGTCCATTGCGCAGACAATCAATGTCCACGAAAGATGCGAGACGCCGATAGAGTTCGTCCAAAGCAAGCAATGGTTCATCAAAATCGCCGGCCTGAAAGACGCCTGGCTTGAATACGGGAAAAAAGTAAAATGGCATCCGTCATACATGTTCAAGAACTACGAGCTCTGGGTCAATTCCCTTAAATGGGACTGGTGCGTTTCCAGGCAGAGGTATTACGGGGTTCCTTTCCCTTTCTGGTACTGCGAAGAATGCGGGGAAGTGATATATCCCAAAGACGAAGACCTGCCGGTTAATCCGGCCGAAGACAAGCCCCCTCTTTGCCCCAAATGCCAGAACGATAAAATAGCGGCGGAAACCGATGTTATGGACACCTGGGCCACTTCATCCTGCACGCCCTTCCTTTTAAAGGAACTGGGGGGAAGAAAAGAGCTTTTCCCGGTTGACCTAAGGCCCAATGCCCACGAGATAATCAGAACCTGGGATTTTTATTCAATAGTCAAAAGCTATTACCACTTCAAAGACATTCCCTTCAAAAACGTTATGGTCTCCGGCCACGGTTTGGACGAAAAAGGAAAAAAGATTTCCAAAAGACTGGGAAACTACGTTTCTTCGGACGAACTGATTGAAAAATACGGGGCTGATGCCATAAGATATTGGGCCACCGGAGCTTCTCTGGGAAATAATCTGAGATTCAACGAAAAAGAAATCAAAAAGGGGAAACAAATAACCGTCAAGCTATGGAACGTGGCCAGATTCATTTTGATGGATAAAAAAGACACAAAGGACGAGCCGGAACTGGAACCAGCCGATTTATGGATATTCAAAGAAATAAACGAAACGATCAAAAACACCACCGAACATTTTGAAAATTACGAATACGCCAAAGCCAGAAATGAAATAGAGGCGCTCTTCATGTCCAAGTTTGCCGACTATTACATAGAATTCGTCAAACACAGGATTAATTCGGAAAACGAAAAATCAAAACAAGCCGCTCAATACACCCTGAATAAAATATTCGTTAATATTCTTAAACTGTTCGCCCCCCTGCTTCCTTTCGTCACCGAAGAAATATATCAACTGTTCAAGAAAGATGGAAGCATCCACCTTTCTTCCTGGCCAGAACCGACCAAACACGAAAAACCCGACTCCGATTTCGAACAAGCCATAAAAGCAATTGACGAAATAAGAAAATACAAATCGGAAAACAAGATATCTCTGGGAAAAGAAATTGAGGAGTACAAGCTTAAAACAGAAGTTGATCTGGATAAATACGGCGACTTTATCGGAAAAGCGATTAGGGTGAAAAATCTTTCTTAAGCTCAAAACCCCCTTGCGGGGGTCTTGTTTTATTGAACATGAAAGTATTTGCTCTTTTCCAGAACTATATCTTCTTTTCGGGCCCTTCTCTTTCTTTCCTGCTCCTGAAAGAAGAAATATGCAAAGAGGAAGAAAATCAAACCAAGAAGAATCCCCAGGAAAAGATAGAAAATCTTCCAATTCCTGCTAATAAAACCTGAGAGTCCACCCATGGCTTCTCCACCTATTCCTTTGGAAACCCTGATGTTCAGAGTATCTCTTGCAGTTTCAACGTTTTTGGCGTTGGCCTCGGCGGTATTCATCAAATCCGTGGCTCCGTAAGCAAAGCTATCCTCCTTATTCAATCGAACTTTGAAAATGACGGTTTTTGATTTTCCTTGAAGAATGGTTCCTAAAATGAAGCTGCCGTTGGCATCTCCGTATACGGTCTGTTCTTCTATCTTCAAATCGTAAACTTCGTCAATTTTCACGGGCAAGGCATTGGTTAAAATCACATTCTCGGCATTGCCGTTAGAAGCAGAAATGGTAATCATCATCTCTATCTCGTCTCCCGGCTCGGCCGTAATTGAATCTCTCCAAGAAACTCCCGTTGGGCAAGAAGTTTTGTCTTGAGTCAAATTCCTAGCCACTACGTCAACCGCAAGATCGGCTGCTTTCTCAACAATAACCTTCTGAACGACAGTCGGCGTATACGTAATCGGCTGAGATATGACCGCATAATCTTTGGCGGACAAGCTATCGGATACCGCATACATTCCCTCGTCACAGGCTATTGACCAGGCACGGTAGTAATATGTGTTGCCGGAAAAAACACTATTGTCAACAAAGCTGGTATCGTTACCGTAATAGACAAGGATTCCGTCGCTGACCGATATCGGATAACCGCTCGTTCTCCTTGTTATAGCCGTATTGCAAGCACCTTGGCCAGTGTTCCAGGACAGTTGAACCTGATAATTGCCCAACAATCTGGCGTCGAAATTGTAAGGGTCGTCGGGCTTGGTGATAAACCTTAAAGTGGAACCGTAAACATTATTGCGACCGTTTCTGGCCTCGGCCCTGAACTGATAGACTTTTCCTCGTTCCAAATTGTAGATATCGGCATAGAAATAGCTACCGCTTCTCTTGTAATCAATCCAAGAAGTGTAATTGTTGAGATAGTTGCTTCTTCCCCAGACAAACCTCACGCTCGTGTTTTCTCCGCCGTCCTCGGACAAATATCCGTTCAGTTTTGCCGAAACATTGGTCACATTGCTGACCATATTGGTGCTGACGCTGAGATTTCCGTAATATGCTGTTCCTGTGCTGATATTCACTGAATCGGAAGCGCTGCCGCCCCGGCCATCATTGACGGTCAGAGTGCAGGTATAGTTGTAGTTGTAAGAAGAACTCGGAGCGTAAAAAATCGGATTAAGAGAATTGTAGGAAGACAAGCTGCCTCCGGTGCAGGACCATTGATACGTCAAATAATCTCCATCGGGATCAAAAGCAGTGGCATAAAGATACATTGACTGTCCCGCGTTTATCTGTTTATCCGGACCGGCATTAACTGTTGGATTGCTGTTATAATGATACTGCTGCGTTTTGTTGGCATAGCAAGAAGCGTTGCTGCCTCCGTCCTGGCCCAAGCAAGTCCAATACCACGGACCGTTTCCGGAAAAAGAGGTTAAAGTTCCGGCAGAACAAAGATTGCCTGTCGGAGCA
>DKFD01000003.1 GCA_002452735.1 Patescibacteria group bacterium UBA6805
ATGGAAACGATAATGAAGGCGGAAAGGATTCCGACTATGACGATGACAACCAGTATTTCGATGAGGGTGAAGGATTTATTCATTGTTGGCTGAATTAAGTTTTAACTCTGCAATTCTTTGATTGAACTCATTTAATGCGATTCCGTCATTTTTGAATAATTTATTAAGACCCGCATAATAGTTTTGCTGAACTTGGGTGGTCGACATGGCTGCTTTGTATATTCTTGCTTCATCAATAAGGCCGTTATACCAAGCGGACGATCCTTGCCAATCACCATATCCAATTACCCAATTATAAGTGACGGCGACCACCGGACCCCAGGTAAGACTTAAATCCGCTTCTTTCTTGCCGTTAACATAAAGCCTCTGAAAAGAAAATGACTGATACGTTCCGACAATATGATACCACTTGTTTGTTGATGAAACCAAATAAGAATATTGATAAGAACCGGTATTGTCAGATTTTCTTACGTGCCATGTTAACGCTGGCGTCCCCATATCGTGCATGGCCACATAATACTTGTTGGTTCCGGTTGTTCTTATTGGAGAGCCCTTGTTTAAAATGCTGTTTGGTTTAATCCATATTTCCACAGTAATATCATCCGTCTTTAAATTATCCGCATCCGTAATATGTACGTCGTCGTTCGTTCCGTCAAAAGAAAGACACCCTCCGGAAACACATTGATTCCCTGTTCTCCAGCCGGAATTAGGTTCAGTAAAAACAAAATCAGTCAACGTGCCGTTGTTTGTTGACCAAGAATCTTTTGCTGTCGTATCGGTTCCCGTTTCGTTCAATTTCCACTCCGCTACCAAATCCATCAACAACGAATTCCTCAAAGAATTGCCAAACGCCTGGCCCTTGGCAATAGTGGCTTTATCCGAAACCCCGGCCATGGAAACGATAATGAAGGCGGAAAGGATTCCGACTATGACGATGACCACCAGTATTTCGATGAGGGTGAAGGATTTATTCATAATCAATCCTCAATTCCCAAGAGTTCGCAAATTTTCTTCCTGTCGAAACCGACGACAAACTGGCCGTCTATGTCCAAAACCGGCACCGTGGTCTGCTTTGTCTTTTCCACTATTTCTTTCTGGGCTTCTTCGTCCTGGGAAACATCAATACTCACAACCTCCACTCCATTCTCTTCCAAAAACCTTTTGAGGGTGAGGCAATAAGGGCAAATCGGCGTTGAAAACAATCTTACTTTTTTCATGTTATAAATATTTAATTAATCTAATATGTATTTTAACATCTCCTCTATTTTTAGCAAGCGATTGTACTTGGCCGTTCTTTCTCCCCTGGCCGGGGCTCCGGACTTGATGAAGTCGGCGCTGATTCCCACTGCCAAGTCGGCAATGAAATCGTCGTTGGTTTCTCCCGAACGATGGGAAACAATGGTTTTCCACTCGTATTCCTTGGCCAAATTGACCGATTCCAAAAGCTCAGAAACGGTTCCTACCTGATTGGGCTTCAAAAGAACCGCGTTGCATGCCTCCTCCTCCTTCGCCCGCCTGATATATTTCTCGTTGCTTACCAAAAGGTCGTCTCCGATTATCATGACCTTCCTGCCCAGATTCTCGGTTATTTCTTTGAATCCCTGCCAATCCTTTTCTTCCAAGGGGTCCTCCAGTCCGATAATCGGGTATTTGGAAACCAAATCGGCGTAATAATCAAGAAATTCGTATTTGGTAAATCCGCCCGTACTCAAGGCATAATACCCTTCCTTGAAAAATTGGGTGGCGGCTATATCAAGAATGATTTTTATTCCCCCTCTGAAGCCGGCGCCTTCTATCGCCTTGGATATAATCCCCAAAGCGACTTCGGGAACGTCAATGGGAGGAGCAAAACCTCCTTCATCTCCAAGGTTTATCGCCGCTCCCGAATAATTCTTTTTCAATTTTCCTTTAAGAACGCCGTATGTTTCCATGGCCATTCTTAATTCTTCTTTAAAGCTTCCGGCAAAAGGAACTATCATGAATTCCTGGAAATCAAGGTTATTCCCCGCGTGCTGCCCGCCGTTAATTACATTAAAACAGGCCTTGGGCATTTTGTATTTTCTCTTATGCCTCCCCGACTGGAGAAAAGAAACATACTCGTAAAGCTCCAGGCCCTTGGCTCTGGCTCCGGCGCGGCATATTGCCATGGAAACCCCCAGGATGCTGTTGGCTCCCAGATTTTCTTTATTCGGTGTGCCGTCTAGAGCAATCATCAAATCGTCCAGCTCTTTTTGATTTTCGGGGTTTAAGCCCTTTAGCCGGGCCGAGATTATCCTGTTGACGATGTCCACTGCTTTGGAAACACCCAGCCCTTCGTATTTTATTCCTCCGTCCCTCAGCTCCCTCGCCTCTCTTTCTCCTTTTGAAGCTCCGGCCGGAACGCTGTCAATAAAAACTCCGTCTTCGGTCGAGCATTCGACTTCAATGGTGGGATTTCCCCTTGAATCGACTATTTCTCTGGCTTTAATTGATTGAATCAAGCTCATAGTTCTTTACCAAATAATTGTAGGCGAACAAAGCGGCCTGGGCTCCCTCACCGCAGGCAATGACAATCTGCTTCATTCTCCCGTTATTAATGTCCCCGGCCGCGAAAAGGCCCTTGGTTCTGGTTTCATGGGTTTCCATGTCTGTTATTATTTCCCCCTTCTCGTTCACGTCAACCAGATTTTTGGCGAAAGAAGCATCGGGCGCATGGCCGATTTGAACAAAAACTCCCTGAACCGCAATGCTCTCGTTATTGTATAAAACTTCTTCTACAAAATCTTTTCCTTTGATTTCTTTTACCTCTACTCCAAGAATCACCTTTATCCCTTCTTTCTTTGCTCTTTCCTGGATTTCTTGGCTGGCGAGAGCCTTTTCTCCTCTTTCCAGAACCGTTACCTCGGAAGCGTATTTTTTCAGGAACAAAGCGGTTTCAAATCCCGCTTCTCCTCCTCCGATAACCGCCACTTTCTTTTTTGAAAAAAGCGGTCCGTCGCAGGTCGGACAATAGCTCAGTCCTTTTCCCAGAAACTCTTTTTCTCCCTCAATGTTAAGACGCCTCGGTTCAGCCCCGATGGCGACAATGACCGCCCTGGACTGAAAAACCTCTCCTTTCTCGGTTACAATCTCAAAAAACTCTTTCTTGAACAAACCGACAACCTTTTCGCTTTTAATTTCAATGTCCTTGCTTCTTAAATGCTTTTCGAACCTGTCAATCAACTCAATGCTGGAAATTTTTTCAAAACCCGGGTAATTCTCTATTTCCACGGATTTATGAACCATTTGACCGCCGAATGATTTGGTTAAAAGCAGGGTCTTTATTCTCTGCCTGGATGAATAAATACCGGCTGTAACGCCAGCCGGACCTCCGCCAATAATGATTAAATCGTAAGCCATTTTATTGAATATTTATTTCTTTAATATATTTTTTGATTTCTTCTCCGAACACGGGATCGTCCAGAAGCAAGTTTACAAACGATTTAAGCCACAACAGCTTATTGCCGCACTCCAGCCATTCTCCTTTTAGCTCGTAGCCGTAAATCGCCTTCCCTTCTTCGGCCATTTTTCCCAAGACGGGAACGATGGAAAGGTCTTTGTCGAGCGAGGATTTGTTCGCCTCCAAATAATCAAAAACATCCGGTGTCAAAATCATTCTTCCCACCACCGCCAAATTGGAAGGAACTGCTCCGCTTTTCGGCTTCTCCACTATTTTTTTTATTTTATAAAAACTGTTGGCTATTTTTTCCACCTGAGCCACGCCGTAGCTGGAAAGCTTGTCGTCGGGCATTGTTTTCAAAGCCAGAACCGGCCTGCCGCCGCAGGTCTTAAAGACCTCTATCAGCTGCTGAAAACCCGGCTGTTCCGATTTTATGACGTCGTCGCAGAAAAATACTCCGCAAGGATCGTTTTTGACAAAACTTCTGGACTGGAAAATCGCATGAGCATTTCCCTGAGGATTTTTCTGAATTCCAATTGAAAAATCGATGTTTTTGAAATAAGCCTCAACTTCTTTCAGGTTGTTCAGCTCCGTTTTCTTGTTGTTTTGTTCCAGAAACTTTTCCAATTTGACGTCCTTGGCAAAATAATTCAAGAAATCATTTTGCTGGGGCCTGGCCACAAACTCAATTTTCTTGATGCCCGATACCAGCGCTTCCTCAACCGCATAATGAATCATGGGCTTGTCAACCAAAGGAATCAATTCTTTGGAAACGGCTTTGGAAAACGGCAGAAACCTGGTACCCAGGCCGGCAATCGGAAATATGGCCTTTCTGATTTCTTTTAACATATTTATTTATTATTTTTCTTCTTTTCTTTTCTTAAAAACGCGGGTATTTCGAATATCTTTTCATCTTCTTCCTCTTTTTCAATTTCTTTCTTCTCCGCCTCTTTTATCTCCAGGGCCGTCCTTCTGACTTTCTCCACCTCCTTCTCCGTCTCCTGTTTTTTAATTTCCAATTTTGCCTCTTTTTTCTTTTTTCTTTTGGATTCTTTCTTCTCGGAACTGCCAGTGGACAAAATCGTCACCTTAATCTCGTTATTCATCTTGGGATTATTAATTAGGCCGAAAATAATGCGGGCGCCGGGAGACATCTCGTTGATTTTCCTGCTGATTAAAGAAAGGGACTGCAGGGACAGGTCTTTCGATCCTTCGATATTGAACATGATATTGTCCGCATCTTCAAAATCATAATCCAAAATCGGGTTCTTGATGAGCTTCTTCAAAAGCTCTTCAAGGTTCTGCCCGCTCCTGACTTTAGCCACGTTAAGGTAGGCCAGATTCTTTTTCCCCTCCAGAATCGTCCTTATGTCCGCCCAGTCAATATTTATCACTCCCGGAGAATAAATCGTCCTCAATAACCCCTCAAGAGAGCCAGCCAGATGATTATTCAAAAGGTTCAAAGAATCGGTGAAAGAGACTTCTTCCTTGGTCAAGCCGAATATTTTCTCGTTGGGAAGAATCATATAGGCGTTAAGGTGGCCCTTCATTTCCTCTATGGCGCTCCAGGCCACGTCCATTTTCTTTTTTCCCTCAAAAGAAAAAGGCAGGGTGAATATACCTAAAGTCATCAAATTCATTTGAGAAGCGGTTTTCGAGAAAATGGGAGAAGCGCCGGTCCCGGTCCCCCCTCCCAGAGAAGAAACAATGATATACAAATCCTTGCTGTCGGAAAACAAATTCTTGATTTTTTCCACATCATCCTTGGCCGCTTTCTCGCCGACGGAAACGTCCCTTCCCGCCCCCAGACCCAAAGTCAACTTCTGCCCCAAGGGAAACTTCTTTACTTTTTTGTTCAGCGCTCCAAGAGCCTGATTATCTGTATTGACGGCGACAAAATCAACCTTGCTGGAAGAAAAATCTTTCAGTTTTTTTGAGAGCTCGGAAATAATGTTTCCCCCACCGCCTCCCACGCCGATTACCCTGATTCTCACTTTTTTAATTGACGCGTCTTCTTTTTCTTTCGTCCGACAAGATATTTTCGGCTTTTTCTCTTTGGCGATACTCTTCTTTGTTTTTTTCTTCATAATATTGTTTCAATTAATGGTCAGCTTGCTCCTTGTTTCCTCAAATTCCTCTTTTCCAAAATTTTTAGTAATTTTTCCCATCCATTTGAAGAAATCCACGCTGTCGCCGGCCGTCCTGGGCAGAACATGAAGATGAAAATGAAAAACGGTCTGGCCGGCAATACTTCCATTGGCCTGATAAAGATTGACGCCTTCCACACCCAGCGCCTCTTTCATTTTTAATGAAATTTTCTTGGCGACGACAATAATTCTTTCCAGATATTCTTCATCTGCTTCAAAAATGCTCTCAAAATGCTTCTTGGGAATAACCAGAACGTGCCCGGAAACAACAGGATTGATATCCAAAAAAGCCAGCACCAAGTCGTCTTCGTATATTTTATAGCAGGGAATTTCCCTGTTCGCTATTTTGCAAAAAATGCAGTTTTCCATAATTACATTTGGGCGCAAGATATCTCGCACCTTAGATTGTCTTCCGCTATGGGATCGCCGTTCTCGTCATAATAAAAACCGGCTTTCAAAACGCACCAAACATTCTCTTTTTTATACCCGGAAACCCCGGCATTGGTGGTTGACTCAATATCAAAAAAATCGATCTCAAATCCGGCCGCCTGAAAAAAATCCCTTAGCTGGTCGTACTGGTCGTTGGTGATAGTCATGTTTCTGAATCCCTTGCCGGAAACCGGCTCTGTCTTGCCCGGCCAAATAAAATCGACTTTATCCACATCGGTAAAATTGATTCCTTCAAGCATCTCCTGCTCTTTCATGAAATTAAGGAGAAAATAGGCGTCGTCCTGATTGTTCTTTACGGTTTCGTAAAAAACAAAAGACAGAGTGCCGACAACGGAAACGAGGGCAACAGCCAAAGCAACGTTCTTTAAGACAACTTTTGAATCATATCCTCCTTTTAAAACGAAAAACAGAACCAAGGCGAAAAAGCCGAAAAAAACTTGGCTCAACTGGGGAACAAATCCCAAAAAACCAAGGATTCCCAAAAATCCTACCTTCCACAAATCCTCGGGCTTCTTTTCCGTGACGTATTTGGTCAGGGAGTAAATAAGGACGGAAACGAAAATTATCAAAGACAAAAAGGCGATAATGAAAAACACCCCCTCCTCTTTCTTCAAAAGAAAATACAGATAATCATGAAGGATAACGGAAGCGACACTCAACAAAAGGGTTAAATATATTGACTTTACTTCTTGGGTCATGCTTATTTTTTAAATTAATTATGTGCCAAAGAACCGGAAAGTCCCGATAATCTTTGGGCAAATTCTTCTTTATTAATACTACTATTAAGTAGCAATTTATTCAAGCCAAGATAATAGTTTTGTTGAGTCTGAGAGGTTGGAATGGCTTGATTATATATGCGGACGTCGTCCATTAGGCCGGTAAAAGGCAGTGAAGTGCCTCCTCCTCTCATGCCGATATATAAGGGTTGGGCATTAGCAAGAATGGCAACTCCGTTCTGTTGTACAATTTTGACTCCATCAAAATATAAATTCCATCCATTTATAACATTTTGATTAGACATTACTATATGGTGCCAGACACCGTCACTAAGCATTACAGTAGATTCAATGGAGCTTGGATATATTCTTCCTTGGAATTGTCCGTTACTAGAAAGTATATTATATCCATTGGTTCCGCTTGGAGATTTTTCCAATATCATCTGTACCGTAGACGAATTTGTTGTTTTTACCCAAGCTGAAAGAGTAATAGCAGTAGTGATATTTATGCTTGTTCCACTCCCGCAATTAATATAATCATCAGTGCCGTCAAAAGCCAGGCAACCCTTGGAAACGCATTCGGATGACGTTCTCCAGGAGGGGGAGGTGTAGCTTCCTCCCCCGGAGCCGTACCAGGTGCCGGGATTAGTTCCCCATTGGTCCTGGATTGTTGTTCCGGAAGCGTCGTCAAGCCTCCATTCAGACACCAGGCTCATCATCAGAGAATTCTTGATTGAGTTGGAAAACGCCTGGGCTTTGGCAATAGTGGCTTTATCCGAAACCCCGGCCATGGAAACGATAATGAAGGCGGAAAGGATTCCGAC
>DKFD01000009.1 GCA_002452735.1 Patescibacteria group bacterium UBA6805
GTCGGAATCCTTTCCGCCTTCATTATCGTTTCCATGGCCGGGGTTTCTTCCAGGGCTACTATTGCCAAGGGCCAGGCGTTTTCCAACTCAATCAAGAATTCTCTGATGATGAACCTGGTATCTGAATGGCGTCTTGACGACGCTTCCGGAACAACAATCCAGGACCAATGGGGAACCAATCCCGGCACCTGGTACGGCTCCGGGGGAGGAGACTATACCTCTCCCTCTTGGAGAACATCCTCTGAATGCGTTTCCAACGGCTGTCTGGCTTTTGACGGCACGGATGATTACGTGGATTGCGGAAGCGGTAACAGTTTAGATATTGTTAACGCAATCACAATTAGTGCGTGGACAAAGACGTCAAATAGCTTTTATAATACGGTTGTTCATAGGGGGAACAATGGTTGGGGGTCGGGATATTGGCTATGCGTTAGGTCTGGCAGTACAACCGATAATCGTTTTGGAATTCAAGGAGTTGATAATGGAAGCTGGGGTACTTACCCAGACGACGGTCAATGGCATAATGTTGTCGGGATTTATAGCAAATCAGAAGGAAAAATAAAAGTATATCTTGACGGTATTAATAAATTAAATAAAGCAGTAGGAGGAACGCCCGCAGGATTTTCTGGACAAAATCTGCTTATCGGTTTGGTAGACCTTCCACAATATCCTTTTAACGGTTTAATGGACGATGTTCGCATATATAATGCCGCTGTTCCCGCTTCTCAAATCCAGCAAAACTATTATGCCGGTTTAAATTGGTTATTGGTAAAAAATCAGATAAGCGGTAAAGATTACGGGCAGAGACTGGCCTTCCTTGATTAACTTGCCTCTTTTTTTGGAATGGCATATAGTGGAAGCGTATGGAATACGCGGGGAAACCATTGGCTTTAAGGATGAGGCCGGAAAAGCTTGATGATTTTTTCGGCCAGGAAGAGCTTGTCAGTAAGGGCAAGCTTTTAAGGCAGGCCATAGAGAGCGACAGCGTGCCCTCGATGATTTTCTGGGGGCCTCCGGGAAGCGGCAAGACCACTTTGGCCTACATCATCGCCAAGCAGACCAAGTCGGAATTCATTAAGATGAGCGCAGTTACCAGCGGTCTCAAGGATTTGCGCGAAGTGGTTGAGAAAGCCAAGATTAATGAGCGCTTGAAGAGAAAGACCATTCTTTTCATTGACGAAATTCATCGCTGGAACAAATCCCAGCAGGACGCTCTGCTTCCCCACATTGAAAACGGACTGATAATTTTGATTGGGGCGACCACGGAAAATCCCAGCTTTGAAATCAGGAGCCCTCTCTTGTCCCGCTGCCGCGTTTTCGTTTTCGAGCGCTTAAAAGAAGAAGACATTGTCAAGCTAATCAAGAGGGCCTTGAAAGACAAGGAAAAGGGCCTGGGCAAGCTGAAGATTAAAATCAAAAGCAAGCCCCTTTCGCTCATGGCCCAATTGAGCAACGGCGACGCCCGGGTGGCTTTGAACATTCTGGAATACGCTGTTTTGAGCAATACTTCCAGGGGAGAAGAAATCATTATCAATGAAGGGTTGATTAAAGAAGCGGTTAACAAGATAAACATTCTTTACGACAAAGGAGGGGAGGAGCACTATAATCTGATATCCGCCCTGCACAAGTCAATGAGAGGGTCTGACCCCGACGCCTCTCTTTATTGGCTGGCCCGGATGGTTGAAGGCGGAGAAGACCCCTTGTTTATTGCCAGGAGACTGGTCAGGTTTGCTTCCGAAGACGTGGGCTTGGCCAATTCCAGGGCCTTGGAGCAGACAGTGGCCGCTTATCAGGCCTGTCACTTCATCGGTTATCCGGAGTGCAATGTTATTCTATCCCAAGCGGTTGTTTATCTGGCCAAATGCAATAAATCCAACGAATTGTACGAGGCGTACGGTAAGGTGGCCGAGGACGTGGAGAGGCACGGGAATTTGCCTGTTCCCTTGCATTTGAGGAATGCGCCGACAAAGCTGATGAAACAGCTGGGCTACGGGAAGAATTACAAGTACAGTCCCAAATACGATTACAAAGAAAAGCAGGAATACATGCCTGAAAAGCTGAAAAAGAAGAAATACTTGAAAGATTGACAAATATATTTTTTGTTGTATTATGATTAAAGAATGTCAAGGAGTGAACTGATGATTGTAAGCAAGGAAGATTTGGGGTTGATTGCGCTGGGCCTGATTAGTTGCTTCTTCAAATGGGTTCTGTTATTAAAATTAACATGGCCCTTAGCTTGGTGATTGTTATCAATCACCTTTTTATTTGTCTTTTTCGATAAAAATGGCTATGATTGGAATATGTTAATAGATGAAATCACAATCAAGGTCAGGGCGGGCCGGGGAGGAAAAGGGTCTGTTGCTTTTAACAAGAACAAGCTGTCTTTGGGTCCGACCGGCGGAAGCGGAGGAGAAGGTGGAAGCGTATACTTTACCGGTGTTTCCGATTTGGGGGCCTTGAAGCAGTTCCGCTTCAGGAAAGAAGCGAGTGCCCAGGACGGCAAGGACGGCAGAGGCCAGTTTGTTGACGGCAAAAGCGGGGAAGATGCCGTTATCCAGGTTCCGGTGGGAACGGTTATGCATAATCTGAATACGGGAGAAAAGAAAGAAATTCTTAAAACAGGAGAAATGATTTTAGCGGCCAAAGGAGGAAAAGGTGGAAGAGGAAATTTCTTTTTTCGCTCTTCAAGGAACACTTCGCCCACCCAGTTCCAGGGAGGAACTTCGGGGGAAGAATTTGATTTGCGTCTGGAGCTCAAGCTGATTGCCGACGTCGGTTTTATCGGTTTGCCCAATGTGGGGAAATCCAGCCTGCTGAAAGAACTGACCAACGCCAATCCCAAAGTGGCCAATTATCCTTTTACCACCTTGGAGCCGAACCTCGGCGTGTATTTTGACTTGATTCTGGCCGACATCCCGGGATTAATCAAGGGCGCTTCTTCGGGCAAGGGGCTGGGAATCAAATTTTTAAGGCATATTGAAAGAACAAAAATTATTTTCCATTTCATTTCCGCCGATTCCAAAGATTTATTTAAAGATTATTCAGTGATTTGCGAAGAGCTGAGGGAATACAACAAAGAGCTTTTGGAAAAAAAAGAATACATTTTCATTTCCAAGGCGGATATGGTTGAAAAAGATTCTTTGGAGGGAAAAATCAAAGATCTGGGAAAAAAGATTAAAAATAAAGAAATTATTCCCTTCTCCATCTTTGACGACGATTCTCTTAAAAAAGTCAAAGATATTTTGAACCAGATAGCCAGGGAGAAATAGCTTGATTTTTTCTCGGGTTATAGTATAACAAAGGCAGTCTTTTGTTGCTCTTTGAAAACAGGAGACAGGAGGTTAATGATGGAGAATAAGTTTGCGATTCCAGGGCATAAGCCCTTCAAACAAGGAAAAGTCCGGGATCTTTATAGGGTTCCCGATTTGACCAATCCGGGCAAATTCAGGCCCGATTTGATTCTTTGCGTGACTACTGACCGAATTTCGGCCTTTGACCGGGTAATGGGAGAAATACCGGGTCGCGGTCTAATTCTGAACGCCATTTCCAATTTCTGGAAAGGTCATTTCAACGAATACATTCCCAATGACCTTTATAAGACGGAGACAGAGGAGGCTCTGAGCTATTTCGGGATTAAAGAAATTCCCGAGAGCCTGCGAAACAGGGTTTCCCTGATCTACCTGGCAGAGAGATTGCCTTTTGAATTCATTGTCAGGGGCTATCTGGCTGGTTCTCTCTTCAAAGAGTATGAGAGAAGGAATTTTTCCAGCGGCTATTATTTGGGCCATTGGCTGCCGGAAGGAATGAAGGATGCTCAAGAGTTGGGGCGTCCCTTGTTCACGCCCACAACCAAATCCGAGAACGGCAAAGATGAAAACGCCAGTTTTTCCGAAGTTGCCAAAAGAATCGGCGGGGAAACGGCCGAAAACGTTCGGCTGGCAAGCATCGCCCTTTATTTGGTGGGCCACAGGTACCTTCTGAAGCGGGGAATAATACTTGCCGACGCCAAGTTTGAATTCGGCTTCAGGAATATTGACGGCCACCACCAATACCTCTGTCTCATAGACGAGGTTTTGACGCCTGATTCTTCCCGGTTATGGCTTGCCGAGTCGTATTCTCCCGGTCAGCGTCCAGCGAGCCTGGATAAGCAATATTATCGCGATTGGCTGACGGGAATCGGCTGGAACGAGACCAAACCCGTTCCCAAGATACCCAAGACCGTACAGCAAAATCTGCTGGCGAAATACGAATTTGTTTTAGGTATGATATTATCAAATTGACCCTTTATCTCAGGGTCTTTTTATGTTAAATTGAATATATGAAAAAACCGGAGCTGATGAGTCCCATAAGAGACTGGGCCAGTCTGGAGGCCTGTAAAGATTATGCCGATGCCGTTTATTTCGGCATAAACGATTTGAGCTTGAGGGCCCGGGCAGGTATCAAAATAAAAGATATTAATCTTTTTGTCAGAACTTGTCATAATTACGGAATCAAGGCGTATCTGACTTTAAATTCCGTTGTTTACAACAAGGACCTGATTAAGGCGGAAAAGATTGTTAAAGAAGCGAAGAAAGCAAAAGTTGATGCTTTGATTGTTTGGGATTTCGCTATAGTGGAAATCGCCAGAAAATACAAAATTCCTTTCATTGTTTCCACCCAGGCCAATATTTCCAATTGGAAAGCGGCCTTGTTCTGGAAAAAGCTGGGAGCGAAAAGAATCGTTCTGGCCAGGGAAATGAGCTTGAAGCAGATAAAAGAACTGAAGAAAAAAGTGAAAATTGAAGCTGAAACGTTCGTTCATGGGGCGATGTGTCTGGCTATTTCCGGAAGGTGCATTCTTTCTTCATATTTGTACGGCAAGTCGTCAAACTGCGGTTATTGCGCCCAGCCCTGCAGGAGCCAGTGGCTGTTATCTGACGATGAAGGCAATGTGCTGATTAACGAAGGCAAGTATTTTTTAAGTGCCAAGGATTTGTGCATGATTGAATATGTTCCTCAATTGATTAAATCCGGAATAGACGCTTTTAAAATCGAGGGGAGGAGAAGAGATCCTAAATATATCAGGGTCACCTCCAAATGCTACAGGGAAGCCATTGATTCTTATTTCAATAAGACGTTTAACAAGGAAAAGATTAATAAATGGAAACAAGAATTGGCCTCTGTTTATAACCGGGGATTTTCCACCGGCTTCTATTTCTCCGTTCCGGGCAGAGAAGGAATCGGTTTTGACAAGGCCGACAACGCTTCCACGCTGAAGAAAATATATATCGGCGACATCCTCCATTATTATCCCAAAATCATGGTCGCTTCTCTGGAACTGAAGCATCGGGGAGTAAAACAAGGGGAAAGAATCGTCGTTGAAGGAAAAAAGACTTTTATTGAGCAGGAGGTTTCGTCGATTCACCTTAAAGAAAAAGAAGTCAGGAAAGCCGACAAGGGAAAAGAAGTCGGGATAAAGATTGAAGGCAAGGCCAGGAAGGGAGACAAGGTATTCGCTTTAAAAAGTTTGTAAAATGTATTAGAATTGAATAATATGAGCGAGCAAACAATAATTTTAATAACCGTTCCTTTTTTCTTTCTTCTGCTTTGGCTATATTCCAAATGGACGAGAACAATCCAGGACATGAACTTCAAGAAGGAATTCATTCTTGATTCCAACCAGAGGAACAAGAGCGAGATAAAAGAACTGGTGGAGAGCCTGGAAAAGAAACTGCAGGAGGCGGAGAGGGAAAGGGCGGGAGAATTCGGCGCCCTCAAAGCTGTTTTGGAAGAGCACAAGATTTTGACCGGAGAATTGAGGGAATCAACCGAAAACCTTAAGAAAGTTTTGTCCAATAATCAACTAAGGGGCAAGTACGGAGAAGAAGTGGCTGAAAATCTTTTGAAGCTCATCGGTTTTGTCAAAGGAGAACAATACGCGGTTAACTCTTCTTTGGAAATCAGTCCTAATCGGCCCGATCTTACTATTTTTTTGCCCGACAAGAAAAAGATAAACATTGACGTCAAGTTTCCCTACAATTCCCTGATTAAATACAACGAGACCAAAAACAAGAAAGATTTGATTGATTTTGCCAAAGACGTCAGGCAGAAGATAAAAGAAATATCTTCCCGCGACTACATCAATCCCGAGGAAAACACGGTTGATTTCGTTATTCTTTTCGTTCCCAACGAGATGATTTTCAGCTCCATTTACGACGAACTGAACGAGGTTTGGAATGAAGCCCTGAGGAAAAGAGTTATTCTGGCCGGGCCGTTCAGCTTCACCGCCATTTTAAGAATGATTTACCAGTCGTACAAAAGCTTCAGTTATTACGAGAATCTGGGAGAAATCGTCAAGCTGATAAGGGTTTTTGAGGAGGAGTACAACAAATACAGCGACGAGGTCAATATTCTGGGGAGCAGGATTAAAATGGTTTCCGACCAGTTTGACAAAGTTTCCGTGACCAGAGCCAAGAAGCTGTCCAGAATAGTTGACCGGATAAAAGGCGAGTCGGAAGACAAAAATTTGCTTGAGTAATATATGGACTGGAAAAAGCTGGAAGAGATTTTAAGGCAAGAGCCGGGCTACAGAAAAAATCAGGTCAAGAGGCTGATTTTTCACGACTTGATTGAGGATTGGGACAAAGCCACCAATCTTTCTTTGGTTTTAAGAAAAAAACTGAAGAAAGAAGTTCCTTTAGATATCAAATCAAAACTTTTCAAATCAAAAGACAAGCAAACAATCAAAGGCCTGATTGAACTGGAAGATGGCCTGAAGATTGAGACGGTTTTAATGCTGCATAACGACAATCGGTCAACGGTTTGCGTTTCTTCCCAGGTGGGCTGTACTTTGGGCTGTTTGTTCTGCGCCACGGGCAAGATGGGCTTCCATAGAAATCTGACTCATTGGGAAATACTGGAGCAGGTTCTGCTTTTCGCCCGCTATTTGAAGAAAAAAAGCATTACCAATGTCGTTTTCATGGGAATGGGCGAGCCGTTTCTTAATTACGACAACGTGATGGAGGCGGTCAAAATAATCAATGACGGCAATTATTTCAACGTCGGAGCAAGAAAGATATCTATTTCCACCTCCGGCATATTTTCGGGAATAGAAAGATTGTCCAAGGAAGGCGCTCAGGTGAATTTTTCCATTTCTCTTCATGCATCCAACAACGAATTGAGGAGCAGGATAATGCCCATTAACAAGAAATATCCTTTAATCATGGTCTTGGAAAAAGTCGACGAATATATCAGGAAAACCAAAAGAAAGGTGATGCTTGAGTATTTGATGATTAAAGGGGTTAACGATTCTTTGAAAGAAGCAGAAGAGCTTTATCGATTGATTAAAAACAGGCCGTTATACATGGTTAATTTAATCAGACACAATCCCACCGGCGGTTTTAAGGGTTCGGACACGAGAACGATTAAGATATTTAAGGATTATCTGGAGAAAAGGGGAATATTCACTACCCAGCGCTATGAGTTCGGCAAAGACATTGAGGGGGCCTGTGGCCAGTTGATTGCCAGGGCTGAAGATAAATGATAAAATTGTTCTAATGAATAAATCCTTCACCCTCATAGAGATACTGGTGGTCATCGTCATAATCGGAATCCTCTCCGCTTTCATCATCGTTTCCATGTCCGAGGTTTCGGAAAAAGCCGCCATTGCCAAAGGCCAGGCGTTTTCCAATTCGTTAAGAAATTCGTTGCTAATAAATTTGGTTTCAGAATACAGTCTTAATAATATATCAGGAACAGTTGAACAATCTTTAGCTGATGGTACCGCGGTCCCGGATAACTGGGGAACGAAAAACGGAACAACTTATGGGGGGCCGGTTCTTAAATCTAATACCAGCTGCGTCTCCGGCACGTGCCTTCAATTCAACGGCTCAAATTATGTTTCATTGCCTTTCTATTTTACTAAAGCTCAAATGGAAAGCGGTTTAACGTGGTCTATTTGGATAAAACACGGTATAAACGATACCAATAGCGGCCACCATTATCAGGTTTTAACCCAAAGCACTTATGGCGGCGGCACGTATGAAAGGGCGGGAGCAATAGTAATTTCTAATAAAAAGGCCTGTTTTTGTATTTATGATGGTTCTTCTTATAGGGTGCCTTGTACTAATTTTGCCACAGATGATAATAAATGGCATTTTATTGTCGTCACGATCAGCCCCATCAGTCCATCCCCGAACTTAAACCTCAAAACTTACGGCGACGCAAAACAGGGAGATTCCATAAACTCTAATCAAGGAGGAGATACCGCCTACATGAATCTCATGGTAGCACAGGCAAACGGCGCTGATGCTACGCATCTTAACTACACAGGTTTTGTTGACGATTTTAAATTTTATAACACCTTTATGCCCACTTCTCAAATCCAGCAGAAATATTATTTTGGTTTGAGCAAATTGTTGCTAAATAACAGCATCGCCCTTGAAGAGTATAAGCAAAGGATAGGAGAGTTAGAAAATAATTTGGCGAACAAGGAATAATTTCCATTTTTTCTCCGATTGTGTTAGGATGTTATATATAACATATTTTTCATGTCCCAATACTATAAAAAATCAAGCAACATATTCGACCCCAAGTCGGAAAAGCCCTTCAAGCTCAGCCGGTCCAAGATTGATTTGTTCATGGAGTGCCCCCAGTGTTTTTATCTTGACAGGAGGCTGGGCACAGGAAGGCCTCCTGGCTTTCCTTTTACCCTGAACAGCGCCGTGGACGCTTTGCTGAAGAAAGAATTCGATTTGCACAGGAAGGAAAAGACCCCTCATCCCTTAATCAAGGAGTTCGGCGTTGACGCCATTCCTTTTGAGCACGAGAAAATGGATGTTTGGAGGAATACGTTCAAGGGCGTTGAATATCTGCACGAGCCGACCAATTTTTTGGTTACCGGCGCCGTTGACGATTTGTGGGTCAATCCCCAAGAAGAAATAATGGTTGTTGATTATAAAGCCACGGCCAAGAACGGAGAGGTTTCTCTGGACGCGGATTGGCAGAGAGGGTACAAAAGGCAGATGGAAATATATCAGTGGCTTTTCAGAAAGAACGGTTTCAAGGTTTCTCCAATCGGGTATTTCGTTTATTGCAACGGCGACGTGGGCAAGCCGTATTTTGACAAGAAGCTGGAGTTCGACATCAAAGTCATCCCGTATGAAGGAGACGATTCCTGGGTAGAGGAGGTTTTGCTGAAAATCAAGGAATGCCTGACGAGCGACGAAATTCCGGAAATGAATCCCGACTGCGATTACTGTTATTACAGGAAGGAAGCGGTTTTGTCAAAAATGAAGCATGAAGGGAAAATCTGATTCTTACATCAAAGAAATTTTGGAAACCCGGGTTTTTTCCGTTTCCGCCTATTTGGATGTTTTAAACACTCTTCTTCAGGCCTGCAAGACAAGGGTGGTCGGGGAGGTTTCCGAATTCAAAAGAGCCCAGTCCGGCCACGTGTATTTTTCCCTGAAAGACAAAAAGGACGGCAGCGTTCTCAACTGCGTTATTTGGAATTCCGTATACAATCTCTGTGGCGTGGAAATGAAAGAAGGGCTGGAAGTTATTGCTTCTGGCGAACCGGATATTTACAAACCCAGGGGAGAAATCAAGTTTAAGGTAACTTCGGTTCAGCTGGTGGGAGAGGGGGAGCTGAAGAAGCAATACGACAAATTAAAGCAAAAGCTTGAACATCTTTTTGTTGAAGAAAAGAAAAGGCCGGTTCCCGATTTTCCTTGCAGGGTGGGAATAATTACCTCCAAACAGGGCGCGGTCATCAACGATTTTCTCAACAACCTGGGCGGTTACGGTTTCAGGATAAAGATGGTGGATTCAAGGGTTGAGGGGCAGGAAGCTCTAAAAGACCTGTTATTAAGCCTTAAAACCCTTAAAAAGGAGAAGCTCGACGTTTTGGTCATAATGCGGGGAGGAGGCTCTTTGGAGTCGTTTCTGGCGTTTAATAACGAGGCTTTGGTAAGGGAGCTATCCAATTTTCCTGTTCCGACTATCGTAGCCATAGGCCATGACAAAGACGTTCCTTTACTGGCTCTGGCAGCGGACAAAATGGTTTCCACTCCCACGGCCGCAGCCAGTCTTTTGAACCAGTCCTGGCAGAGGCTGGAATGGGAGCTTAAGGAAAAAGAGGCGAGTATTTTTTCTTTTCTTTCTTCCTTTTTCGATAAATTCAATTTTCTGGAATACAAAGTCAGAGAGGGTCTCTTGAGGATTATTGAAAAAGAGATAAGCGATTTAAGAACGAGAATAGAGAGATTCCAAAGCGTTGTTTTGAGCAACGACCCGAGGAGAAACCTGGCTCTGGGATATTCCATTGCCAGAAAGTCGGGGAAAATCATCAGGTCGATAAGGAACATTAACGTAGAAGACGTAATTGACTTGGAGGTCAGTGATGGTATAATCAAATCAAAAGTAAATGAAAGAAAAAAATCTAAATCAAAATCTTAAAAAGTTGAATGAAATCGTGGATTGGTTTGAAAACCAGGAAGAAATTGACGTGGAGGTTGCCCTGAAAAAGGTTAAGGAAGCGACCGAGATGCTCAAAGAGGCTAAAAAGAGGCTGAAGAAAGCTGAGAACGAGTTTGAGGAAATCAAAAAGACGGCGGATTTTGAATAATTTGCATAATTTTTTGGTTTGAGATATAATTAAGGCGGTTCATTTAATCTATTTAAAGACAGGTGATTGCTTGAGTAAAAGAAAATCTCGCAACAACCACAATGAAAACGGCAACAACCATTTTTTCAAAATAGGGACTTGTCCGATTTGTGGAAGAGAAAACGTACAGCTAAGTGAACACCACATCTTCAAGAAAGCGGTATTCGGTGACAGCGACAGGAAATTTATACTGTGCCGCGACTGCCATGATGTGATAGAGTTTATCAACAGGGTCTGGGAAAACATGGTTTTGAGGACATTCATGTTTTGCTACAGAAAGACTTTCAATGCGTTTTTGGCAGGGAGAATTAACGGCCTTGAGATAAAACCAGATGAAAGGATAGATGAGGAGGTCTTGATTCAAGCTTTGATGCCGATCGTTCTCAAGGGATTTGAGGAAATTGTCAGAAAAGGAGTTAATCTCTGGCTGGAAGACAGAATCTTAAACAAGGGGATTAATGTAAGACCAAGGGACAAGAATGAAAATAATGGGCGTTAAGCCCCTTTTTTCTTGATTAATTTTTTAAACAAGGTATAATTAGAAAAGATTATAATAATAAACATAAGCATGAAAACGTTTTTAAAAGCTCTTGGTTCCGGTGTTTTGTTTTGGGCCATAATGTTCGCCTTGGTTTCGGCTTTCTTGGATTGGTACAACCAATACGAGATGGTGAAGGTTTCAATAGCCGTATTTTCGGGAGTCGTGGCGATTTCGCTGGTTTATTTTTTAAAGGTTGAAAAAATCAAGCAGGCTCTTGTTTTTTCCCTGACCTGGCTGGTTGTCGGAATTGTTTTGGATTATTTCGTAACCATGAGGTTTAACGACCATGTGTTTGTTTCTGTTTATTTATGGCTGGGATACGGACTGATGTTTATTTCCCCCTTGTTGTATGTCAAACTTAAAGATAAAAAAAGCATATGGAAAAAATAGTGGATGAAGATTTTGATAAAACAATAAATTCGGACAAGCCGGTTTTAATCGATTTCTATACCGACTGGTGCCCTCCCTGCAAGATGCTTTCTCCGATAATAGAAGAGATGAAGGAGGAATTTAAGGGCAAGATAGCGGTTTTTAAGATGAATATTGACGAGAATCCCGTAACAGCCAATAAGTTCGGCATAGACAGAATTCCGACAGTTATCTTATTCAGTCAGGGCAAGGTTAAAAGCGATTTTGTCGGATATAAAGATAAAGAGGATATCAAGGAATGGATTAATTTAAACATTTCATGACGGAAGAAGGGGTGGAAAAACTAATAAAGGAATACGAGGAATATGCCAAGGAGAAAGGATTTAAGCTTAATCCCGACAGGAAAATCGTCGAGGGCTTGGTCAGGGCTTTGATTGTAAGAAAGGAAAATTTCGGCGAGAGATATTGCCCCTGCCGGAAGATGACCAATGACAAAAAAGTTGATAAAAAGATAATTTGCCCCTGCGTTTATCATCTGGAGGAGATTGAAAAAGACGGGCGTTGTTTCTGCAATTTGTTTGTAAAAGATGAATAAATCCTTCACTTTAATTGAAATATTGGTTATCATTGTCATAATCGGAATCCTTTCCGCTTTCATCATCATTTCCATGGCCGGGGTTTCTTCAAAAGCGGCTATTGCCAAGTCCCAGGCTTTTGCAAATTCTTTGAGGAACTCGTTGCTGATGAACCTTGTTTCCGAATGGAAGCTTGAAGGGCCGACTGCAATTGACGGAACGGCCACACTGGACGACACCAAAGATTTCTGGGGCAGCAATGATGCAACTTCTGTTTCCGGCAACCCCATGGTTAAAGGAGGCCCAGACTGTATTTCGGGAAAATGCATTGATTTTGATGCGGATTATATAGTTTTTAATCAAAACCTTTTTCCCCGGCTGGGAAGCTGGACAGTAGAAGGATGGTTTTATCATAAAGATTACACGTATCCAAGATCTTTTATGCCCATCGGGGACGCGAATTCTTATTCAGCAGGAAACAAAGGGTGGCAAATAGGCCATTCCTATAATTCTTCCGGCGTAAGAGTTCTGATTAACGACGGCGTGAATTTAGTGAGCGGACTAATAACTTTTGAATCAGGGTCCAGACCCCCTGATTTGATTAATAAGTGGTGCCATTTGGTTGTAGTTTTTGACAGAACGTTAACGAAAAAAATCATCGTTTACGTTAATGCAAAAAACCAATCTTCCACCCTGGATATTGCTAGCGTGACTGGTGATGTTTTGGGCAACAGTGATGTAAGAATCGGCAATATCGCGGGCTGGCTCCTTTATGGCAAGGCCGATGAGATAAGGATGTATAATGAAATCGTTCCCGCTGCCCGGGTTGAGCAAAACTATTATTCCGGCCTGAATAATTTATTTAAAAATAAAAGCATCTCCCGGGAAGAATATTTGGAGAATATTTTAAATCTGGCTACTCGCTGACCCTTCTGACGTATTCTCCGCTTTCGGTGTTAATCTCAATAATGTCTCCCTCTTCCACGAAAAGAGGCGCATTTATTTTCCCTCCGGTTTCGATGGTCACTGATTTGGTTCCGCCCTGGGCCCTGTCTCCTTTGACTCCGGGAGTCACTTCCGTGACCTTCAGCTTCACCTTAATGGGCATGGAAACGTTGATGATTTTGTCTTCAAAGATGATGGTCTGGACTTCTTCTCCGGGCTTGAGGAATATTGCTTTTTCTCCGATTTGCTTTTCGGTTAATTCAAACCTCTTGGAGGCGTTTTCCGTTTCCGAGAAAACGTATTTGCCTTTGTTTTGGTAGACGAACTTGGCGTCCTTTTTCTCAATGGCCGCTTCTTCGAAAGAATCCCTGGGCTGGGATGATCTGGATATGATACTGCCATTTACCAGGTTCTTCAGCTTCATTTGCAGGTAGGAATGCCCCCGGCCCTTGAAGGTATTAAAAGCCTCTACGATTTCGTAGGGCTGGTTGTTGATAATGATGATTTTCCCCTTGTTTAATTCCGAGTATGAAAGCATATTTTTATTATTTATTTTCTTGTCGCCATTCTATCTTGTCCTCTTTGTCGGCAAACTCCAGCCAATCGCCGTTGTCGTCGATGACAAACCACTTTTTCCTGGTCTGGGACCAGACCATGGGTTGGTTTCTGTAATACGGCTTTTTTATTATCTCCTTCGGCTTCAATTTGTCAAGTTCCAGCCATTTCTTGAAAACGGTTTCTATGGCGTAATCCAGGTTTCTTGATTTGGCCCAGTCAGCCACTATGGTTATGGCTTGCTCGGCTTTTTTAATCGACCCGGCCAGCTCTATCAGCTCCTTGGCCGGCCTGGTATAGCGGGAATAGATTATTTTCCTTTTTTTCGCGCTGTCCTTTATCTCGTCCAAAGACAGGCCCTTGGTGGCGAAATAGTGGTTGACCACTTTTTGGATGTCTGTTTCTTTTTGTTTTTTCTTGGGCATGGTTAAGGTATTTTATTCAACAGCTGTCTGTAAAAAGCTTTTACTTTTTTCAACTCTTCTTTTCCTTTAAGGGTGAGGTGATAAACCCGGCGCCGGTTTTTCAGCGCACTTTTGACCAGAGACTCGTCTTCCAGGCGGTAAAGCACCCGGTAGGGAGTGATGGTTCCCGGCCTGAAGCCGAATTCTTTCTCAATCAGGGAAAGAATCTCCCAGGCGTGGTTGGGCTTCTTTTCCAAAAGGACGAGGATATAGAGCCAGAGATTCTCCTTGGTATTCAGTTTTTGCAGCCTTTCAAAGGGGGTCATGTGGAAAATTGGCTTGACAAACTATTTTACGCTTGTAAAATATGTTAAAGGTTTATTACAGGGTTATTATAATACAAAAAACGAATTATGGCAAAAGCCAAGAAAAAGATTAAAATCGCCATTGCCGGAATAGGCAACTGCGCCAGCGCTCTGGTCCAGGGTATTTATTATTACAAAAACATCAAGGACGACGACGAATTGGTTCCGGGACTGATGCATAACGTTGTCGGGAAGTATAAAATATCGGACATTGAGATAGTGGCCGCTTTTGACATTGACAAAAGAAAGGTGGGCAAAGACCTTTCCCAGGCCATTCTGGCCAAGCCCAACTGCACCAAGATATTCTGCCGCGACATTCCCAAAACAGGGGTGACTGTCAAGATGGGGCCGATTCTGGACGGAGTGGCTGACCACATGAAGAATTATCCCGATGACCAGACCTTTATGCCTGATAAGAAAAAGGCAGTGGACGTGGTTGCTGAGCTGAAGAGAACAAAAGCAGATATGCTTATCAACTACATGCCGGTCGGTTCCCAGAAAGCGACTGAATTCTACGCCCAAGCCGCCTTGCAGGCGGGTACCGGCTTCATCAACTGCATGCCTGTTTTCATTTGCTCCGACGAAAAGTGGGAGAAGAAATTCAGGGACAAGAACCTTCCCTGCATTGGAGACGACATCAAGTCGCAAGTCGGGGCAACCATTACCCACAGGGTTTTATCCCATTTGTTCGCAAAGAGAGGAGTGGCCATTGACCGTTCGTACCAGCTGAACGTCGGGGGCAACACCGATTTCTTGAACATGCTTTCCAGGGACAGGCTGAAATCAAAGAAACTTTCCAAGACCGAAGCGGTTGAGTCCCAGCTGGCCAAGAGATTGACTTACGACAACCTGCACATCGGCCCTTCGGACTGGGTTCCTTTTCTGAAAGACAACAAGATTTGTTTTATCAGGCTTGAAGGCAGGAAATTCGGCAATGTTCCCGTGGAGCTGGAATTAAGATTGTCGGTTGAGGATTCTCCCAATTCCGCCGGCTGCGTCATTGATGCGATTCGTTTATTGAAGATCGCCCAAGACAGGGGAATCGGCGGGGCTTTGATTTCTCCTTCCGCTTATTTCATGAAGCACCCCATAAAGCAATTTACCGACGAGAGGGCGATAGAAATGATCGAGGAGTTTATTGCCAATAAAAGAGAAAGATAATATAATAAACATATGGAACCACTAAACAGATTTGTTTCAACGATTACCGAGGGCAATTTATGGATATATATTTTGTCTTTGGGCTTGGAAAGGGAAATCCAGGACAAGGAAGTCGTTACCTTGATTTTCGACAAGTTCGGATTCCTGCCCAGTGATTTGCTGGTTAAGAGGGTTTTGTTCAGGTTGAGGTCACAAGGATACATCAAGCCGGAAAAGTTCAAGGGAGAGAGGGCTTTCAGCACGAGTCCCATGGGAAAGAAAGAGCTGGCCGACATGAAGAAATATTGCGAAAATTTATTACAAAGATTATAAATATTTTTAAACATGTTGGACACTAAAAGACATTGGTTCAAGTCTCTGGAAGTTTTAATAGGAAAAACGTTTTCTTTGCTGCCGATTACTCCCAACGGGTACACTTATCTGTCGGGAGTTTTTGCTTTAATCGGCATGTATTACATGATAATGCAGGAGCTGGTGCTGTCGATTGTTTTCTTTTTCATCGGAGCTTTTCTTGATTTCGTCGACGGAGCAGTGGCGAGGAACAAAAATATTTCAACCAAAGTCGGCGCTTACCTGGACACCATCTTTGATAGATACGTCGAGGGAATGATTTTTTTCGGCATGCTGTTTCTGCCTTTGCCCAAAATATGGCTGCCGGCTTACGCCTGGATATTCTTGGTAATGTTCGGCTCAATTGTCACCACTTATGCCAAAGCCGCGGCCAAGGAAAAAGAATTGGTTAATCAGGAATTGAAAGGAGGAATTCTTTCAAGAGGGGAAAGATTGATTTTAATCTTTTTGGCTTTGATTCTGGGATTGATTTATCCTGATTTCATGTATACAACCTATGTTCTTATTCTAATCGCTGTTTTGGGGAACTTTACGGCAATTCAAAGAATAAATTCGGCAATTAAAATTAACAAATAAAAGTGAAGATAGGGGAACATTTTAGCGATTTGGCTCCGCGATATAAGAGCCTAAGAACAACCGACCATGAGCCTATTTGTTATATAGGAAAAATTTTGTCTCACATTAATGATTTAAAGATAGCCGATATCGGTTGCGGAGACGGAAGGTACGATGAATTACTTTTAAAATATTTAGACAATATTAAAACTTTGTATTGTGTAGACAATAACGCCGATATGCTTAAGAGCTTAAACAAGTCTTTTCTAGAAAAGGGTATTTTAAAATACGAAATAATTAATTCTTCTGCCGAAAAGCTCCCATTCAAAGAGAGTTGTTTAGATGTAATAGTTTCCTTTAACGCGATACACCATTTTGATTTAAGCAAGTTTTTAGATAGCGCTAAAAATGTTTTAAAAAAGAACGGGTACATTTTTTTGTACAGTAGAACGAAAGAGCAAAATAAAAGAAATATATGGGGGAAATATTTTCCCAGATTCAACGAAAAAGAAATAAGGATTTATAGCCTTCAAGATATTATTAATTGCGTTGATGGAGTAGAGGGCCTATTTATTGAATCGTTAAAAGAGTTTAAATATAAAAGAGCATCCACTCTTGAGAGACTTGTTTTTCTTGCAGAAAATAGACATTATTCTACGTTTCTTTTATACTCACCAGAAGAATTTAAAGAATCCTTGAGATTATTTAAAGACAATATTGGGGAAAAATTTAAATCAAAAGTAAATTGGTATGATTTTAACATAATGGCAATATTGAGGAAGAGCTGAAATATTGACAAAATACTAATAATATTGTATACTTAATAATATCTTAAGAGGTGTTTGATTTGGTCAAGAAAGTGATTGTAATGCATGACTGGGACGGTACGGACGTAGATACCATGCCATCCCACGCCGATTTGGCGGCCAAGGTTATTAGAAAACACTTTGGCATAGACTTCAGCGCTGCTCGTTCACAATATTTAGCCACTACCGGCATACCTTTTGATGGGCAGTTGGAAAAGATTTTTCCGCTTTCTTCGGAAGCGAAAAGAAAAGAATGCGCTCATGAATACCACGATAGAAAGGTGCAAGAGGTTTATGCGCGTCCCAAAACCTTTCCAGGGCTGAGAGAAGCGCTGGAGCTTTCCCGAAGTCTTGGCTATGTCAGCGTCATTTCTTCTTCTACCGAAGAGGGACTGATTAAGGCCTGGGCAAAAAGGGAAGGGCTTGAACAATATTTCGAGGTCATCCTTGGCCGGGAACACGGCACAAAAACAGACCACATTAAGATTGTTCAAGAATCCCACCCCCATCGCGAAGTGGTTTTCTTAAGTGATTCTATCGGAGACATGAATCTTCCGGCCGTGACTATCGGTGTTTGTGTGCCGAAAGAAAAACACAAAGAATTTTATAGGGCAGGAGCCTATTGGGTTTTTTCTTCGCCTCCGTTGATGGAAGTGATAGAAAAGATTCAATCTAATCTTTAAGGCTATTGCCCTTTTTTGTTTTCATGATATTATTGTATATATAATCATCAGATAAAAGAATATGTCCAATTGGTTAATTTATGGTTTAACAAGCGCCCTTTTTTGGGGAATTTATGCTAATTTTTCCAAAATAGTAACATCGGATAAATTTTTAAAAATACAGCCCGATTTATCTTCGCTTTTAATGTTCACAGGGCTCAGTATTGTTTTTATTGGTTATTTTTTAATTAAATCTTCTCTGGGAATGAATTACAAATTGACTGCCATTGCTTTATTGGCAGCCATAATTTTTATTTTGCTGTTTTTGGTAAGCAAATCGGGAGTAGCTATTTCATGGCCGGTTATCTTGTTCGGATTGGGGCAGGGAGTATTGTGGTCTTTGGGTATGATTTTTACGTTTTTGGCTTTTTCTTCCGGAGCAGAGGCTGCCAAGCTGGTCCCTCTTTATAATACGAATACATTGATAGCTGTTTTGATCGGAATGGCTTTTCTTCACGAAGTTCCGGCGCCGGATGAAAGAATAAAGGTCATAAGCGGCGCCCTTTTAATAGTTTTAGGGGGAATATTAGTAAGTAAATAAATTATGGAAAAAGAAAAAATCAAAGGAATCATTTTTGATTTAGACGGGGTGTTGCTTGAAACAGAATATTACCAATGGCAGGGATGGGTAATTCCATTGAGAGATTTTGGCATTGAATTAACCAAAGAGAAATATTTTGACTACGCGGGAAAAAGCGGCAAACAGATTGATAAAGAATTGATAAAAGATTTTAATTTAAGCATTAAGGAGGGGGAATTGCTTTCAAAAAAGGAGCCGATGCTCATAAAATGGTTTTCGGAACAAAGATTGAAATACATGCCCTATGCCAAAGAAGCGGCTGAATTTTTCTCTTCCAAGTTCAAAATCGCCTTGTGTTCCGGAGGGCCGAGAGAAGAGATATTGCTGAAACTTGAGAAAGCGGAACTAATTCAATACTTCCCGATTATCGTAGCCGGAACAGACGTTGAGAGAAGTAAACCTTTCCCGGATATTTATTTAAAAGCAAAAGAATTGATCGGCTTGCCAGACGAAGAATGTTTGGCTGTGGAAGATACCCAGTATGGATTACAAGCGGCCAAAGACGCCGGGTTAAGCTGTGTTTCAATTCCCAACGAGTATTCGGAAAAACAGGATTTTTCCAGGGCCGATTTAGTTCTTCCTTCCCTTAAAGATTTAATTAATTATTTTTCATAAGCCATGGATGCAAAAAACATCAAAGCCATTTTGTTCGATTTGGACGGAACTCTTTTCAAAACAGAGGCCTATCAGATAAAGGCCTGGGATGAGGTTTTGAAAAAGAGAGGAATAACGGTTTCGCCCAAAGAATATTTCAGATACGTCGGCAAGACCGCTTTAGAGGTGGAAAAGGACTTGGTTGACGAATTCGGTTTGAACATAGAGGAAGGGGAGCTGGAGAAAGAAAAAGAAGAATTGATATTAAGATGGTTTGGAAGCGAAGACCTGGAGCTGATGCCTTATGCCAGAGAGGCCATGGAATTTTTTTCCAGCCGTCCCGGTTTCAAAACGGCTCTTTGCACCAGCGGTTCCGAGAAGGAAGTCCTCTGCAAGCTTAAAAAGAATAATTTGTCCGACAAGTTTGACGTGATAATCACCAAAGACGATGTTTTAAAAGGAAAACCGGCTCCTGACATTTATCTGGAGGCGATGAAAAGATTGGGGCTTCGGGGAGGCGAATGCCTGGCAGTTGAAGATACCGAGCACGGTTTGGAAGCGGCTAAGAGGGCCGGAGCGTTTTGTTTCGCCATTCCTCAGGAATTTTCTATAGGCCAAAACTTTTCCAAGGCTGACAAGGTTTTGGAATCTTTAAAGGACGTAGTTTGTTTTTTTGAATAAAAATCTCTTGATTTTTTCAACCATCGGGCAGAGCGCATAAATAATTTTTGACTTTTTACCCTTGGCTCGGGTTTTTCTGTCCAAAAGCGCCTGCTTGAATTCTTCGATTGTCTTCCCTTGGCATTCGGTGTAAACGTCTCCGATGGGCCTGAAGTGGTGGGCGTCTGTTCCTCCGGTCATGGCCAGATTGTGCTTTTGGGCGAAATCATAAGCCTTCCCGTCAGGAGAAGAAAACGGCCTTCTGCCGTTAAAAACCTCTATGGCGTCAATCAAGTCAAGATAATTTTCCAAGTCGTCCCTGAATCTTTCCACGTCATGAAAGGGGTGGGGAACCACAACCACCCCGTCCTGTTTCTTTATTTCCTCCATCACCCAGCGCGGGTCTTTTTTACGGCCCTTGATTTCTTCTTTCAAGAACAATCCTATAACGTCTCCTTTGCTCGTTTTTATCTCTTCTCCCAGAATGACGGGAAAGTTTGATTCTTTTGCTTCTTCCCACACCTTGGTATTGTCGTGGTCGGTTACGGCAATGGCATCCATGCCCTTTTTTCTGGCTTCTTCAATGATGTCTTCCAGCTCGGAAGAGCCGTCATAAGAATATTTGGTATGGCAATGCAAATCTACCCTCATAATCTGATTATACTTGATTTATTGAATATTATCAAATAATTTGTTATGCTGAAAACATGAAAAAAAGAGTTTTTATAGCCGTTAATCTGCCTCTTAATGTCAAGGAAAAGTTGGAGGCCATACAGAAGAAAACAGATAATGCTTTTTCCTTTTTCAACGATTTCTGTCCGATAAAATGGACAAGAAAGAACAGTCTTCACATTACCCTGCTTTTTTTGGGAAACATGGAGATGGAAGACGTTTTTTACGCTTTTGAAAAAGTGGGAGAGCTGGCCAAGAAAATCGGTCCTTTTGAAATAGTTCTCAGCGGCATTTCTTATTCTCCTCCCGATAATCCTCGTTTGGTCTGGGTGAGCGGAGAAAAGAGCGAAGAATTGGAAGAGGCCCATGATTTTTTGGAGAAAGAGCTGTTCGGCCGAGGGAGCAAAGAATTTGCTCCGCACATTACTCTGGGCAGGATAAAGCAGTGGCAATTCAGAAAGATTGACAGGGAAGAGGTTCCTCAGTTTGAAGAAATCAACTTGAGATTCAAGGTTAATTCAATTGAAGTAATGGAAAGCGAGCTTAAGAAGGGCGGCGCGGCATACACCGTTCTTAGGTCGTTTTCCTTGGAATAAGATTATATTATGAATAAGGCATATTTTATCGGCATCGGGGGAATAGGGGTTTCTGCTTTGGCCAAGTTTTATTTGGAGAGAAACTGGCAGGTTTCCGGCTCCGATGTTTGCGAGTCGGGAATAACCGCTGATTTGAAAAAAAGAGGAGCGGAGGTGTTGATTGGGCAGAAAGAGGAAAACATCAAGGATTTTGACTTGGTTGTTTTCAGCCCGGCAATCAAGGAGGATAATCCCGAACTGAAGAGAGCCAGAGAAAAAGGAATAAAAGCATTGAGCTATCCCCAGGCTTTGGGAGAACTAACCAAAGAGTATTTTACCGTTGCCGTTTCCGGAACCCACGGCAAAAGCACGACCACGGCCATGCTGGGTTTGATTTTAATCAAAGCCGGGCTGGACCCGACAATAATCGTGGGGACCAAGCTCAAGGAATTCGGCGATTCCAACTATTGGGGAGGCAAATCAAAATACCTGGTTATTGAGGCCTGCGAGCACGAAGCGTCTTTTCTTAATTACTGGCCGCAGATTATCCTTATTACCAACATCGAGGCCGACCATTTGGACTATTACGGAAATTTGGAAAACATCAAGAAGTCGTTCAGGGAATTTGTTTCGCACTTGAAGCAGGAAGGAGTCTTGATTAAAAGAAGCGACGTGGAAATCGATTTTCCGAACACGACAGAATTTTCCTTAAAAGAAAAGGAAATAATGAATAGTGTGCTTAAGGTTCCGGGCGAGCACAATATCTTGAACGCCTTGGCTGCTTTGAAAACAGCCAGGGCCTTGGGCGTTGACGACAAGATTTCTCTCTCGGCTCTATCTCAATACCAGGGCTCTTGGAGAAGGTTTGAAATTACCGAGCTCCCGGATTTTATTTTAATCGACGATTACGCCCACCACCCGACGGAAATCGAAGCCACCCTTAAAGCAGCCAGAGAAAAGTATCTTGATAAGAAGATTTATTGCGTTTTCCAGCCCCACCAATACCAGAGAACGCAGTTCCTTTTCAATGATTTCGTTTCGGTTTTCAAGAATTCAATAAGCCAAGGACTAATCGATAAATTAATGTTTCTTGACGTTTACGACGTCAAAGGAAGGGAAGGAAGCGGCGAGGAAAGGAAATACGATTCAGCCAAGCTGGCAGAAGCAGTCAAGGCCAGGCGCATTGACGCGGAATCATTGAGAAAAGAGCTGGAAGGCGGGGAAGTGGTGATAATGATGGGAGCAGGGGATATTTACAACTTAAGCGAGGAGCTTAAAAATACTTGCATTGTTTAAGGGAATTGATATATAATGAATAAACATGGAGGAATATGCAGATAAAATTTTGGTTATTAGAATAATTTTGATTTTTAGAGACCCCGTTTTCAAGGGGTTTTAATTTTAATAATATGAATAAAAACATTAGCGTGGCCGCCAATCCAGCTGGTTCGGAAAAAGAAAACATCACAATCTTAAATGACCGGCCAATTAAATTTTTTTCTTATGAAAAATGCCGATGGCCATATTTTTTATCCTTGCCCTTAATGTGGACTCTAACAGCATATGTAATGATTAAAAAAAAGATATATAAATTATTGAATATGCCCGGTCCGTATACCAACACTTTGTTTTTTGACGGACTGGGAAAAGAATGCAGAAAGGTTAAAGATTACGCCGCTTCCTGGAAGGCGATGGAAATTATATACAACCATAATTTTCCAAAGAAATTAACATCGCTGGGGGGGATATTGGACGAATTCTATTGGCACGGCCTTAATTGCCAAGCTCTTCGCAACAGGTACAAACTTGTTAAACACGAACTAAAAAAAGCAATTTCAAGATTTAATGACGAGAAAGAGATTAGGGTTTTGTCTTTGGCTTGCGGTTCGGCCCAAGCTGTAATTGAGGTTATCGCCGAATTTAAATCTAAAGGCACGACAATTAAGGCGATTTTGGTGGACGTTGACCAAGAGGCATTAAACGCCGCCAAAGAATGGGCTAATCAACACGGAGTATTAGATCAAATCGAAACGCGCCAAGCCAATCTTTCTGAAGAAATTGGCGTGTTCGGCGACTTTAAGCCCCACGTAGTTGAAATGCTGGGATTTTTAGATTACGTCAACCAAGACGAAGCAATTCGTTTTGTAAGCAATATCCAAAGGTCTTTAGACGAAAACGGTGTTCTTGTCACCTGCAACGTCAATCCCAACCCCGAACAGTATTTTATTAAATGGGTTATTAATTGGCCTATGGTTTACCGCCAGCCGGATGATTTAATGGACATAGCCCTTAAATCGGGCTTTAATAATTACAGAATCGTTTTTGAACCGCTTAAAATACACAGTTTATTGATTGCTCAAAAAGATTAATATGAATATTTTTGCCATTTCAGCTTTAATTAACGCGATTACCAGCTTGACGCTCGGACTGTTCGTATTTTTTAAAATTAAAAGAAAATCGGTCAACAATGCTTTTATTTTATTGAGTTTTGCCGTATTTGTTTGGTCTGTATTTTATTTCCTGTGGCAGAATTCAACTGATCGTGATTCGGCATTATTGTATACCAGATTGCTTTCCCTTGGTTCTACCTTGATACCCATTTTTTATTTACACTGGGTTTCGTCTTTCTTGGAAATAAAAGACAAGGCGAATAAAATTATTCTCTTTTGGGGATATGTTATAACTTTTATTTTTTTGTCATTGGCTTTTTCTCCTTTTTACATCAAAGGCGTCGAGGAAATACTGGTTTTTAATTTCTGGCCTAAAGCAGGACCCCTTTATACGATTTATATTCTGTTTTCTTATATTGGATTGGTCGGCTATGGTCTGGCCAGGCTTTTTAAAAGCTATTTCAATAGCGTCGGCCTAAAGCGCTACCAAATTCAATATGTGATATTCGGAACAGTAATAGGTTTTTTGGGGGGAGCAACCAATTTTTTTCTTTGGTATAATATTAAGGTATTGCCTTTCGGAAACATTGTTATTTCCTTATATGTTTTTATTTTATTTTACGCAATGATCAAATATCGTTTAATGGATATTCGGGTTGTTGCTAGAAAAATATTTATTTATTTCGTCATATCGGCCTTTACCTACGGATTTTTCTATTTTCTAATTTGGTTGTATGGTCGTTTTTTCGGAGGGCTTTTTACGACAGCTTCGTATTCTATAGGCGTTTTCGTTGCCCCTTTTTTCGTCGCTGCTTTTTATGCTCTGGACAGATACATCAAAAACTTTTCCAATAAATATTTGTTTGTTTCTCTTTATAACTATCAAGAAACTATAAATAAGTTGATTGATGAGCTTACCACTTACATTGATTTGGATAAAATTATTAATTTGATTGTTGGTACCATTAAGGAAACAATGCATTTGGACCGGGCGGATGTATTTTTAGCCGACACGGACAAGGGTTCTGCAGAATATCAAGTATTTAAAATCAAGGGGCGCAAGGAAAACGGCAATTCTTCTTTCCCTCCAAACGGCATTTTAGTTAAGTGTCTTTTAAAAAACCAAAAAATCTTGGTTAGGGACGAATTAATGGTGCTTGCCAACAACTCAGTTGACGAAAAAGAAAAGAATAATCTTTCCAGGCTCGGCAAGTATATGGAAAAGATGAAAATTGCGCTGTATTCGCCCCTCGTTATTAATAAAAAAATGATAGGGGTTATTATCCTGGGTTCAAAAATATCAGGCGACCCCTACACAAGAGAAGATCTGGACCTTTTAACCGTTTTGTCAAAACAGGCCAGTATTGCCATAGAAAACGCTTATCAATATAAACAGATTCAAGAGTTTGGAAAAACGCTTCAGGCCAGGGTTGACGAACAAACAATTGACATCAAAAGCAAGAACGAAGAACTGAAGAGATTGCTTGAAGCAAGAACCGAATTTTTAAGCATCGCTTCTCATCAATTAAGAACCCCTTTAACCGCTATCAGGGGGCACGCATCAATGCTGAAAAGAGGGGATTACGGAGAATTGGGCGAAGCAGCCCAAAAAAGCGTTGATTATGTCTACGATTCCAGCGTTAGAATGATAGATTTAGTCAATAATTTATTAAACGTTAACCGACTCGAAAAAAACACGATGAAACTAAACACGAAAGAGATTTCAATAGACGAGATAATAAAAGAGTGCATTGAAGATGTTCGATTTACGGCCGATGACAAAAAAATAGCAATTAAATATTTAAACGAGAAGGACGCGCCTTTGATTAATGGTGATTACGAGAAAATAAAAAATGCCTTGGGCAATATTATTAATAACGCTGTTTTGTATACCATAAGCGGCGAGGTTGAAATAAAAACGTCGGTAATTTCCGAAAACCAATTGAAAATAGAAATAAAAGACACCGGGATCGGCCTAGAGAAAGAGGACCTCAAGAAAATATTTAACAGTTTTTCTCGGGGAAAAGGCGGAGCCGAGCTTTATACTCAAGGAATAGGATTGGGCCTGTATGTTGCCAAAAGTTTTATTGAAATGCATGGAGGAACGATTGATGTTGCCTCCGAAGGAAAAAACAAAGGAAGTCTCTTCACTATTATTTTACCCCTCAAACCGACAAGAAACATTTAGAATTAATAATAATTTTTTTAAAAACCATGAAAAAAATACTTATCATCGAAGACGAAAAAATATTGTCGGAAATGTATAAATTCAAGTTCTCCAAAGAGGGCTATCAGGTTTTCAGCGTGATGGACGTGGAGGAGGGCTTGTCCTTGGCAAAATCGGAAAAACCTGATTTAATAATATTAGACATCCTTTTGCCCAAAGAAAGCGGCATTGGCTTTCTGGAAAAAAGGAAGAATGTAAAGGAAATATCAGACATCCCGGTAATCGTCCTCTCTAACTTTGATGACAGCGAAACCAAGGAAAAGGCCTTTGCCCTGGGTGCCGACGATTATCTCATTAAATCCAACTACGATCCCCAGGACATTTTAAATAAAATTAATTCATATCTAAAATAATGCTTGATACACCCCTTTCAATTTATCTTTTATTGCCGAGCAGCGTTTTCATCCTGATAATTTCCTTTTTCCTTTTCGCCGGAAAAAAGAACAAGATAAACCTAATTTTTTTCCTCATCGGCATTCTTCAGTTTTTCTGGACCTTCGGCACATATATTTTCTGGAAATACTCTTCTTTCGGATATACCACCACGCCCTTTTACGGCAAGCTATTCTCTCTGGCCGTTTTCCTGATACCGGTTTTTCTTTATCATTTCTCCATAGAGTTCTGCAAAGTCCAGACCCAGAGGGTCCACCTTTTCGTCGCCTATATCGTTTCTTTCCTTTTCGTGGCCATTGTCGACGCCCAGGAGATAATCAACGGACTCTTCTTCTACAAGTTGGGGGATTTCGACCAGTCCAGCATAATTTTTTATCTATACTCTTCTTTCATTTTTCTGCTTTTACTCATAACCCTGTATAATTTTTTAAGAGCCCTGCTTTCCAAAGAAGCGGATACGGAAAGGAAGAAAGACAAGGCCATTCTTTTCCTTCTGGCCTTCGCCATTTTCGGTCTGGTGTTCATCGAATTTCTGCCTGTCCAGGGAATAAACATCTACCCCTTGTTTTACTTGACAATTCCCGTCTACGCCCTGATTATCGCCTACATTTTAATCGAGAGGAATCCTTTGGCTTTGATTGTAACCACCGATATTCTGGTGGTGGTAATCATAACCTTTCTTGCTTTCTTCGTCGTTTTCCCGGACGTCCAAATAGGCATTTTCGAGCGTTCCTTGATATTCATTCTCATCTCGGTTGCTTGTTTTCTGCTTTTGAAGTATACTTACCAATTGAAAAATCAGAGCAAAAGGTTTGAGGAGGAGCTGGAGGAAAGAACCAGCGAATTGAGGGGGCAGGCCCTGGAGCTGGGCATGGCCAAGGAGGAGTTGGAGAAAAGCAACCGGATTCTGGAAGCTAAAATCCAAGAAAGAACCAGGGAATTGCAGGAAGCCAACCAGGGGCTGGAAGAGCAGATTGCGGAGAGAACCGGGGAATTGAAGAAAAAAGCGGACGAATTGGAAGAAAAGATAAAGGAGCTGCAGGAATTCAGCAATATCTTCGTCGACCGCGAGAACAAGATGGTTGAGCTGAAAGACAGGATAGGCGAACTGGAAGAGAAATTAAAAAAGAATAAATAAATGGAGAGAATATTAATCAAAGAAGTCGGCAAGCGTTCCGGGGAAAAAGTGAAATTGGCGGGCTGGGTTCAGTCAATCAGGTCTCACGGCAAGATACTTTTTTTTGATTTAAGG
Source organism: Patescibacteria group bacterium UBA6805 (assembly GCA_002452735.1). Classification (GTDB taxonomy): domain Bacteria; phylum Patescibacteriota; class Minisyncoccia; order Minisyncoccales; family Minisyncoccaceae; genus Microsyncoccus. The sequence continues at coordinate 27,338 of DKFD01000009.1, forward strand.
GACGCGTCGGGAATCGCCCAGATTGTTTTTACTCCCAAGGACAATGAAGAGCTTTACGAGAGGGCCAAGGAAGTGAGGCCGGAATGGGTGATAGAGATAGAGGGAGAAATCAAAGATAGGCCGGAAGGAATGCAGAATAAAGAAATAGAAACCGGAAATGTGGAAATCAAGGCCGTATTTTTGAATGTTTTTTCCAAAGCCAAAACCCTTCCTTTTCCGATTGATACCGAGGGATATGAGATTAACGAGAAGCACAGGCTGGAATACAAGTATATTGACGCCAGAAGGCCGAGGATAAGAAGAAACCTGGAAATCAGGCACAAGGTGATAAAATTCATGAGAGATTTTCTGGTCAGCGAGGGGTTTATCGAAATTGAAACTCCGGTCCTGACCAAATCTACTCCGGAAGGAGCGAGAGACTTTGTCGTTCCATCAAGAAATTATCCGGGCAAGTTCTATGCCCTGCCCCAGAGCCCCCAACAATACAAGCAGCTTTTAATAGTGGCCGGCATTGAAAAGTATTTCCAAGTCGCCAGGTGCTTCAGGGACGAGGACCCGAGAGGGGACAGGCAGCCCGAGTTTACCCAGTTGGATATAGAGGTTGCTTTTTGGAGCCAGAAAGATATCTTAGACCTCGTTGAAAGATTGTACACGAATTTGGTTAAAGAATTATTTCCCGATAAGAAAATAATGAAAATTCCTTTTCCGGTTTTAACCTACAAGGAGGTCGTGGAAAAATATGGGACAGACAGACCGGACATCAGAAAAGATAAAAACAATGCCAACGAACTGGCTTTCTGCTTTGTCGTTGATTTCCCCATGTTTGAATACAAAGAAGGGGACAAGAGATGGGGGGCTATGCACAATCCTTTTACCCGGCCCAAGACCGAAGACATCGAGGTAATCAAGAACGACAAAGAAAACATTCTGGCCTACCAGTACGACTTGGTTTTGAACGGACATGAAATAGCCGGCGGGGCCTTGAGGTCGTACAAGCCCGAGATACTGGAAGCTGTTTTCGAATCTTTGGGCTACGCAAAAGAAGAAATTAAAAAGCAATTCGGGCACTTGCTTCAGGCGTTTGAATACGGCGTCCCTCCCCACGGCGGAATCGCTCCGGGCATAGACAGGTTCTTGGCCGTTGTTTTGAACGAGCCGAGCATCAGAGAGGTTGTCGCTTTCCCCAAGACCGGGGACAACAAGGATTTGATGATGGACTCTCCCGCGGGCATCAGTAAGGAACAGCTAAAAGAATTGCATCTAAAGATTGAGAAAAATGAAAAAAAATGATTGGATTTTTTTCTTTTTTCTTCCGGCCTTACTTTTTTCCGTTTTTTTCAGATTCAAAGAAAACGTTTTGGCCGGCAGCGATTTCTCCTTCGTTACCCTTACGGAAAATTCCCTTTTCCGTCCCCTGCATAAAAGCGGAATCAACCGCTTGGAACTCGACTCTCTCAGTTATTTGTCTGTTTTTATTGATAAAAATAATAAAAAGGTTTTTCTTGAGAAAAATTCCCAAGAAAAGGTTTTTATCGCTTCTTTGACCAAGCTCATGACCGCGGTCATAGTCCTGGAGAATTACGGCTTGGAAGACAAGGTGGTTATTTCCGAAAAAGCCATCGCCACTTTCGGCCTGGCCGGCGAGTTTAAAAAAGGAGAGGCTTTTCCGGTTAAAGACCTTCTTTACATATTGCTCGTTGAATCAAGCAACGACGCCGCCGAGGCTTTTGCCGAGAAAATGGGCCGGAGCGAATTCGTTTCGTCAATGAACCAAAAAGCGAAAGAGTTGGGAATGGAGAGCACGGTTTTTTTCAACCCCTCGGGGCTTGATTCCGAAACCGACAAAGGCAACCAGTCGAGCGCCGGCGACCTGGAAAAATTGACTTTATGTGTCGTTAAAAATTATCCCTTGATTGCCCAGATGCTTTCCGTTTATGAAATGGATATGTATTACGAGGGAAGGTTGCATCACTATATGCGGAATACCAATGTTTTATTGAAAGAAGATTCCCGATACTCTTGGGGCAAGACCGGCTATACGATTAAGGCCAAAGAGTGCATTATTCTGGTTATGCGTCCGCCCTTTTCAAAAGACGAAAATAGTTATATCATTAACATAATCATGGGGTCCGAAGACCGATTCAAGAATGCAAGGCTTATGGAACAGTGGATTAAAGAATCGTTTTACTGGTAAATATGTCAATTTTTACTTTCAGCGCCATTAAAATATTGTCTCTGGCTTTTTTCTCTTCAGTCGTTTCAATCGTCATCGCCAAGTTTTTGATAGAGTTTTTGTATAAAATAAAGTTCTGGAAAAAGGCGGCGCGGGAAAAGGCGATTGACGGAAGGGAAGCGGATGTTTTGCTCGGACTGAACAAAGAAAGGGAAACCAGCGTTCCCCGCGGAGGAGGAATCATTATTTGGGTCAGCATGATTATCATTTTGTCCCTGATTTTGATTCTTAACGCTTTTTTTGACGTCTGGTGGTTGGAAAAATTCAATTTTTTATCCAGGGAAGAAACATGGATTCCTCTTTTCGCTTTGATTTCCGCTTCAATAATCGGACTGGTTGACGATATTTTCGTTGTTCACGGCAAGGGAAAATATATCGGCGGAGGACTGAAATTCGGAACCAGATTCATTTTGGTGAGCCTGATCGGGCTTATTGGTGGAGCATGGTTCTATTTCAAGCTCGGCTGGAGCGCTGTCCACGTGCCCCTGCTTTTCAATTTTCCTTACGGAATCGACATTAATCTGGGCTTGGGTTATATCCTTCTCTTTATAATCGTCTGTCTGGCTTCCTGGGCCAGCGGAGTGGTGGACGGTCTGGACGGCCTGGCTGGCGGAGTTTTCGGCTCCATTTTCGGGGCTTTTGCCATTATTGCCTTTGCCCAGGGCAGAATTGAGCTGGCCAGCTTTTGCGCCGTTATTCTCGGCACCTTGTTCAGCTTTTTGTGGTTCAATATTCCTCCGGCCAAATTCTACATGGGAGAAACGGGGATTCTGGGATTGTCCATAACCATGGCTACAATTGCTTTCATCACCAACTCGGTCGTTGTCCTGCCCATTATCGCCGGCATACTGGTTATTGAAACCGGTTCGGTCATTATCCAGCTTTTATCCAAGAAATTCAGGGACAGGAAAATATGGCTCTCCACTCCCATTCATCATCACCTTGAGGCCTCGGGCTGGAAAAGCTATCAGATTACGATGCGTTTTTGGATAATCAGCGTTGTTTTGGCTCTTTTGGGGGCCTCCATTCAGCTTTTAACATGACATCGAGTTTTTTAAGAAAAAAGTATCCCGTTTTTATCTACGAGAGCTATTCTTTCAGGCAATTGAAGGGCGGCCTTCAGGTTTCTTTTGTCTTCAAGACAGGGGACATTGTTTTCAGTCCCAGGATTTTAATCAAGAATGCCAAATCAAAGAAAGGAATCGACAACCTTGTTTTCAGTCTGGGATTGATTGAAATGTTCAGCTACTGGAAGGCTCTTTGCTCGCCCACGATTCTGGTTAAATGCGGCCGCCTCGATTCTTTCCAGAAAAAATGGTGGAAAGACCTTTTAATCAAGGGGATGGGCCAGTTCTTTTACGAGAACAAGATTAATTTCACCAACAAAAGATTTGTCGAGATTAAAACCATTGACAAGGGAGCTGTTGGCAGGGCAAAGAGCTTGGTCAAGGGAAAGCAGGTGTTGATTCCAATCGGCGGGGGAAAGGACTCGGCCGTGGTTTTGGATTTGCTCTCGCAGGAGAAAAACACGGCTTGTTTTTCTTTGAATCCTGATGAGCATGTCAGGCAAATGGTCAAGATAGGTAATTGCAAGGATTTCATCGTCGCGGAGAGGGAGATAGACAAGAAATTACTGCAGATGAATAGAAAGGGCTTTTTGAACGGCCACACTCCTTTTGTCGCTTATTTGTCCTTTCTGACCGTCTTAGCCGCTGCTTTATTCAACAAGAAATATGTTGTTTTCGGAAACGAGGACAGCGCCAATGAAGGCAATATCAGATATTTGGGCAAAGAAATCAATCACCAGTATTCAAAGACCTATGATTTCGAGAAAAGATTCAGGGAATATTCGAAAAAATATCTGGCTCGGGACGTGGAAGTTTTCAGCGTATTGAGGCCGTTTTACGAATTGCAGATAGGAAAAATCTTTTCCTCTTTAAAACAATATTTTCCGGTGTTCTTGAGCTGCAACGAAGCGAGTAAGACCTGCTCCGGGACGAGGAAAAAGACGGGCAAATGGTGCGGCCACTGTTCGAAGTGTTTGTTCGTTTTCATGATTCTTTATCCTTTCGTCGAAGAAAAAGACTTGATGAAGATTTTCAATTCCAACCTTTTTGAGAAAAAAGAATTGCTGGGAATTTTGAAGGAGCTGATAGGGGAGAAGAAGGTCAAGCCTTTCGAGTGCGTGGGAACGAGAAAGGAGTCGTTAGTTGCTTTGTATATGAGCTGGAAGAAAAACAGAGGCAAACAGCCGTTTCTTTTGAGATATTTTGAAAAGAACATTTTGGGCAGGCATATTGACTGGGAAAAAGAAGAAAAGAGGATAATGACGCACTGGAATAAGAATAATTTCGTTTCCAGGGAATTCATATGAAAATACAATCCCTGAAAAACAAAAAAATTCTGATTCTCGGTTTCGGCCTAGAGGGGCTGGATACCCTTCTTTTTTTAAAGAAGAAGTTTCCGAAAAAAGAAATATTCGTGGCGGACATCAAGGAACTAAAAGAATTCGATTCCAAGTCAAAAAAGGCCCTGAAGAAAGCATTCTTAATTTCGGGCAAAAATTATCTTTCCAGAATAAAGGGATTCGACGTCATTATCAAAACCCCGGGCATTCCTTTGAGCAGGATTAAGAAATATGCCGGTAAAGCGATTATCACCAGCCAGACAGGGTTGTTCTTGGACAACTGCAAAAGTTCGGTGGTCGGAATTACCGGAACCAAGGGCAAAAGCACGACTTCCGCCCTGCTTTACCATGTTTTTAAAAAGAACGGTTTTGACGCTTATTTGGTGGGGAACATCGAAACCCCGGTTTTGTCTTATCTTGAAAAAGCAAAGAAGAAAACAATTTTCGTCTACGAGATGTCCTGCCACCAGCTTGACGGCCTGAGAAAAAGCCCGCATATCGCCGTTTTCCTTAACATTTATCCCGAGCATTTGGATTATTACAAAAGCTTCAAAGAATACTTTTCGGCCAAAGCCAACATCGCCCTTCATCAAAAGAAAAGCGATTATTTCGTCTTTAATCCCAAGTTTAATTTAATCAAGAGTTTAGCCAAGAAAGTAAAATCAAAAGCCGTCCCCATTAAGAATGATAAAATTGTTTCAAATATCACCCATCAGGATAATTTGAATGCTGTTTTCGGGGTTTGCAAATTATTGAAGCTAAATCAAGGCAAAGTTTTAAGAGCGATGAAAACGTTCAAGAAACTTGCTCATCGTCTGGAATATGCTGGAGAAGTCAAAGATATTATATTCTATGACGACTCAATATCCACCATTCCCGAATCAACGATTTATGCTTTGGACAAGCTGGGAGACGATGTTCAGACATTGATTGTCGGCGGATTGAACAGGGGAATCGATTATAAGAAGCTGGGAAAAAGAATTGATTCAAGCAAGGTTAAAACACTGATTCTTTTTCCAGATTCAGGAAAAAAGATATTCAAGTCGGTCAAAAGAAAAATCAGCCATCATTTTGTTTCTTCAATGGATAAGGCCGTGGAATTATGCTTTAAAAGCACGGACAAGGGAAAAATATGCCTTTTGTCTCCGGCCTCTTCCAGTTACAATTTGTTCAAGAATTTCAAGGTAAGAGGGGATTTGTTTAAAAAACACATAAAAAGACATGAGAAAAGGAAATAAACCGGATATGGGATTATTGATAATCATTGCCCTCCTTGTTTTGGTCGGTATTTTGGCTTTGGCCACCACTTCCGTTCCCTGGTCTTTAATAAACGGGAAAGACCCCTGGTATTTTTTGCTTCACCAGATTATGATGGGTATTTTGCCCGGCATTCTGGCCGCTTTTATCATTTACCGCACGCCGATTAATTTTATCAAAAAGATAAGCCCTTTTCTTTTTCTTCTCGCCTACATCCTGATGTTCGTGGTTTTGATTCCTTCTATAGGCAAGACCGAACTGGGGGCGACTCGCTGGCTGCAACTGGGGCCTGTAAGCTTTCAACCTTCAGAGTTTCTTAAGCTGGCGACCATAATCTATCTGGCCGCTTTGCTGAGCTCTTTGAAGCAAAGGAATCTTTTTATGACTTTTCTCGTCTTCGTCGGCTTGATTTTCGTGGCCCTGATAGTCCAGTCCAATCTAAGCACCTTGATTATCATCTCTTTGGTTTCTTTTATTATTTTCTTCTGCGCCAATACGCCCCTTAAATACAATTTGGCTTTTGTTTTTCTTGGAGTGGTCGGTTTTGCCGCTCTCGCCCTGCTCAGTCCCTATAGAAGAGGAAGACTGTTGGTTTTTCTCCATCCCGAGACCGATCCTCTGGGCATCGGCTATCAGGCCAGGCAGGCCTTGATTACCATTGGCTCGGGAGGAATCCTGGGTTCGGGTTTGGGGTTGGGCGCCCAGAGATACGGCTTTATTCCCCAGTCCATTTCCGATTCAATCTTCGCTGTTTTCGCCGAAGAAACAGGGTTTATCGGCGGTTTGGTCTTGATAGCGCTTTTTATTGTTTTTACTTTTTTTTGCTATTCTCTGGCCAGAAGAGAAACCGATCCTTTCCTGAGACTGGTCATTATCGGTATCGGTTCCTGGATTACTCTCCAGGCGCTTGTTAACATCGGAGCCATGACCAATCTTTTGCCCTTGAGCGGAACGCCCCTGCCCTTTATCAGTTACGGCGGCTCTCATTTGATTTTCGAACTAATGGCCTGCGGATTGCTTTTAAAGATATCTTCCAGGCGCGCCCCTTGTTAAAAACAGGAAAAAATACTATATTTAAAGTATATGAAAGTTATGTTCACGGGCGGCGGCACGGGTGGGCATGTTTTTCCCATTATCGCCGTGGTGAGAGAAATGAAAAAGAAAGGGTCTTCCAACGCAGAAATTATCTATATCGGCCCAAAGGACGATTATTCCCAGGATGCGTTGTCAAAAGAGGGAATCCGTTCCCACTATATCTTCTCGGGAAAACTAAGAAGGTATTTTTCAATACCCGATGTTTTTTTGAACATCGCCGATATTTTTTTCAAGATTCCCGCGGGGATTATCCAGTCTCTGTCTTTGATTTTTTTCATTGCCCCCGATTTGATTTTCAGCAAAGGAGGTTATGGCTCGATTCCCGTGGTCGTTGCCGGCTGGCTTTTGGGCGTACCGGTTTTTCTTCACGAATCGGACATCGTTCCGGGGCTGGCCAATAAAATTTTGAGCAAGTTCAGTTCCGAGATTTTCGTTTCTTTCCCCGTGAAAGAGACGGAATATTTTCCCCTGAAGAAAATGATTCAGGTGGGAAACCCGATTCGGGGAGAATTGCTTAACGGCGACCCGGAGAAAGCCAAGGAAATTTTCAAGGTGAAAAAAGAAAAACCCGTGATTCTTATTTTAGGAGGTTCTCAGGGAAGTCAGAGAATAAACGAGCTGATTATGGAGATTCTGCCGGAGCTTTTGAACAAGTTTGAGATCATCCATCAGACCGGCGTGAAAGATTTCCCCAATGTCCAGAAAGAGGTCGCTGCTTTCGTTCCCGAGTCGGTCAGAGAAAATTATCATTCTTTCGCTTTCCTGCCCGAAGAACAATTAAAGCATGCTTACAGAATTTCCGAATGCGTCATTTGTCGGGCCGGGTCAGGAACGATTTTTGAATTAGCGGCCCTGAAAAAGCCTAGCGTATTGATACCCTTGCCGGAATCGGCCCAGAACCACCAGGTAAAAAACGCCTATGCCTACGCCAGGCATAATGCCTGTCTCGTCCTGGAAGAAGGAAATGTTTCCCCCCGCTTCTTTCTGGAAAAAATGAACAACCTTTTTTTATACAATTATCTTCAGGAAATGAAAATCGGAGCGGAAAAGTTCGCTAAGCCCAATGCAGCCGACGTCATTGCCAGATATTTATTAGAATTTTTGGAATAACATGACCACCAAGAAGGAAGAAAAAAGAATAAGGACCAGGTTTGCGCCTTCTCCCACCGGACCTCTACATATCGGCAGCGTGAGAACGGCCCTTTTTAATTATCTATTCGCCAGAAAGAACAGGGGAGATTTCTTGCTGAGAATCGAAGACACCGATAAGGAAAGGTCAAAGAAAGAATGGGAAGTTCAATTGATGGAAAGCCTGGAATGGTTCGGTTTGAATTGGGACGAAGGACCGATACTTTCCGACCAGCAGAAGATAGATTTCGGGAACCATCTGGTCAACTATTTAGGGAGCCATGCTCCCTACAGGCAGAGCGAAAGAACTTACATTTATAAAAAATACTTGCAGCAGTTGATTGATGCGGGCCAGGCATATTTCTGCTTTTGCACCAAAGAAGAGCTTGACGCCCAAAAGCAGTATCTAATGTCCATCGGCGAACCGCCGGTTTATCAGGGCAAGTGCAGGGATTTATCCAAGGGAAAAGCGGAAGAATATTTAAGAGAAGGAAAGAAGTGCGTCATCAGGTTTAAAACCCCCGAAAACTTGAAAATATCTTTTAACGATTTAATCAGGGGCAAGATAGAATTTGATTCTTCTGTTTTAGGGGACTTTGTCATCGCCAAAGACCTGGAAAATCCTCTGTATAATTTTACCTGCATCGTTGACGACGCGGAAATGGAAATATCCCACGTTATCAGGGGAGAGGAGCACGTTTCCAACACCCCTAAGCAAATAGTCTTGATCAGGGCCCTGGGATTTGAAGAGCCGGCTTATGCTCATCTGCCGTTGATTCTCAATGCCCAGAAGAAAAAAATGTCAAAAAGAGAAGGCAAGACCTCGGTGACCGAATATATTGAAGAGGGTTATTTGGCCGAGGCCTTGGTCAACTTCATCGCCCTTTTGGGGTGGAATCCCGGTACGGAAAGGGAGATATTCTCAATAGATGAATTGATCGCCGATTTTTCTCTTAATAAAATACAAAAAGCTGGAGCCGTATTTAATCTGGAAAAACTGAACTGGCTTAACGGGGTGTATCTAAGGAAAAAAAGTTTGAAAGATTTGACGTCTGCATGCCTTCCTTATCTGGAAAAAGCAGGATTCGTTGAAAACGTGTCTCTGGATTTGTACAGAATAAAAGAAACCAAAGAAGAGGTTTTCATTGATTGGCTGGAAAAAGTTGTTTTTCTTTATCAGGAAAGAATAAAAAAGTTGACTGAAATTACGGAGCTCGTTGATTATTTTTTCAAGAAAGAGCTGGATTACCCCAAGGAACTTCTGGCATGGAAACAAATGAGCGACAAAGAGATATCGGATTCCCTTAACGCGTCTTTGAGGATTATTTCCGACTTGGATGATTTTAAGGCAGATAATATTCAGGAGGCCTTGTTTAAAGAAGCCGAGAAAATCGGCGACCGGGGGAGTCTTCTTTGGCCGTTAAGGGTGAGCTTGACGGGAAAAAAGAGCTCGGCCGGACCCATGGAAATAGCCGAAACTTTGGGCAAAGAAAAAACAATGGAAAGGATTAAAAAAGCAATAAGAATAATGAAAAATGAATAAATTATTTGTCATTGTTCTGGTTCTTGTTTTTGTCGGATTGACTTGTTTCGCCGGCAACGGCCTTGACCGGTCCTTTGTTGATTTCTTTAAAGACAGGGCAACATATCTGAAGGAATGGTTTTTAGGCAACGGAGCGAAAGAAGAGCTTAAGAGAGAATTATCGGGGCTGAAAGAAGAGATTCCTCTTTTAATCAGGGAAATCTGGGCAAAAATCAAGGGCTTTTCAATATAGGGGGATTGGTGTATATTAAGCGTATGGAAGTAAAGAAAATTGCCAAACTGGCATATTTAATTATTGAAGAAAAAGAATTTAAGAAAGAGTTTTTGGCTATTTTGGGATATGTGGACAAATTGAAAGAACTCGACGTTTCCCGGGTTGAAGAAACATCAAATCTTTCTTCTTCAAAAAATGTTCTCCGGAAAGACGTCGAGGAAAGAAAAGAAACAAAGGAAATCTTGAAGCTGATGCCCAAGACAACGAATAATTATTTAGAAGTTAAAGAGGTTTTTTTCGAAAATGAGTGAATTAGTCAAGCTTACAATCAAACAGCTTCACCAAGGGCTTGAGGCCAAAGATTTTTCTTCAGTCGAGCTCACTCAGGAGTTTTTAAAAGAGATTGAAAAAAAAGACAAGGACATAAGGGCTTTTTTGACTTTGATGTCCGAAGATGCTTTAAAGCAAGCCAAAGAAGCCGACCGAAAGATTGAAAAGGGGGAAATTGATTTGCTAACCGGCATTCCCTGCGCCATTAAGGACAACATCATGATAAAAGGCGCCAGATGTACGGCCGGCTCCAAATTCCTTGAAGAGTACATTTCTCCTTACGACGCCACGGTAATAAAGAAACTCAAAGAGAGAGGAGCGGTTTTTTTGGGCAAAACCAATCTTGACGAATTCGCCATGGGTTCTTCCTGTGAGAATTCGGCTTTTTATCCCACCAAGAATCCTCGCGACTTGAACCGGGTTCCCGGCGGTTCTTCGGGCGGTTCAGCCGCTGCCGTGGCCGCTGACATGTGCGCTTTTGCCCTGGGCTCGGACACGGGTGGCTCCATCAGGCAGCCGGCCAGCTTCTGCGGCATTGTCGGTCTTAAACCGACCTACGGCTCTGTCTCCAGGTACGGATTGATTGCCTTTGCTTCTTCTTTGGACCAGGTCGGACCAATAGCCAAAAACATTGAAGATGCCCAGATCGTTTTTGATGCTTTGAGGGGCTTGGACAAGATGGATTCAACCAGCGTTGAAGTAAAAAACGCCGAAGAATTAAAGAAGATAAGAATCGGAGTTCCCAAAGAGTATTTCGGAAAAGGATTAAACCCGGAAATAGAGAAGTCAATCCAAGAAGCAATTGCTTTTTATGAAAAGCGGGGAGCGGAAATAACAGAGGTAAGTCTGCCTCACGCGGATTACGCCCTGGCCTGCTACTATATCATTGCCCCCTCTGAAGCCAGCGCCAATCTAGCCAGGTTTGACGGAATAAGATATGGGAAAGTGGCCGAAGGCAACAACTTAACCGATTATTATTTCCAGAACAGAACCAAAGGATTCGGGAAGGAAGTGAAAAGAAGGATTGTTCTCGGTACTTATACCTTGTCGGCCGGCTATTACGATGCTTATTACAAAAAAGCCCTGAAAGTGAGAACCTTGATAAAGAAGGATTTTGAAAAAGCTTTTGAAAAAGTCGACGTTATCCTGGGCCCGACCTCGCCCTGCTTGCCGTTTAAGATAGGGGAAAAGACAGCCGACCCCTTATCAATGTATCTGGCGGATATTTACACGGTTTCGGTCAATTTGGCGGGTCTGCCGGCCGTTTCTTTGCCGTGCGGGACAAGCCAGGGATTGCCTATCGGCATGCAATTAATCGCCCCGGCCTTTAAAGAAAACAGTTTGTTTATAACAGCTAAAATATTTGAGCAAAAACATGACAATTAATGACATCAATTCATTTTTAGAATCTCCCGAACTTGCCGAGTTCCTTGTTCCCTTTAAGGCGATTTTTCTCCTTTTGTCTTTAATCATGGTTTGTCTGGGAATATATTATTTGGTTCAGCAAAAGGAATTTCTCAAGGAGATGAGAAGAAAAATTAATAATTTCTTCAGTCAGCAGCACTTTGACGTCCATATCGATTTTGCCGACCAATGGAAAGAAATCAAGGCGCTCTTGCCCAACGAAGAACAGATTGCCTACAGGTTAATCGTTAAAAGGATTTCCAATTTATTCTTTGACGTTCTGGAGAAATCCAACTTGAGCGATAAGACCCTGGACGAGCTGGATGAAAGGAAGATACCCGGCTTGAGAGAAATAAAGGAAATAGTGGAAATAGCCGAGAAGTTGCGGGACGACTCATCTTTATCCGTTGACATCCAAAGGGTGAAAGAACTGGCCGCCGCTTTTGAAAGGACCTTGGCTTATTTGCGTCTTATCTGACCCTTGATTTTATTTCTTTTTCTGTTAAAATACCCTTATTCGCATCGCAGCGGTTTGGAGGAGTAGTACCTCGCCAGTCTCATAAGCTGGAGACCCTGGTGCAATTCCAGGAACCGCAACATTTTTGTTTTGAGCTTCTCGTTCAATCAAGCCTGAGTAGCTCAGTGGTTAGAGCACTCGTTTCATAAGCGAGAAGTCGTGGGTTCGACTCCCACCTTAGGCACAAATACGGACCCGTAGCGAAATTGGTCATCGCGCCTCCCTGTCACGGAGGAGACTGCCGGTTCGAGTCCGGTCGGGTCCGCAGATTTTGTTTGACTTCGGTTGTTTTATTGAATATAATGATTCAATGCGTAAATCATTTACTTTGATTGAGATACTGGTCGTTATCGTGATAATCGGAATCATTTCCGCTTTTATTATCGTTTCCATGGCCGGGGTTTCGGAAAAAGCCACTATTGCCAAAGGCCAGGCTTTTGCCAACTCTCTGAAGAATTCCTTGCTGTTGAACCTGGTTTCCGAATGGAAATTCGAGGGACCGACTGCAATCGACGGGACGGCCACGACAGATGATGCCAAAGATTCCTGGGGAAGTAACAACGCAAGCTCTGTTAGCGGCAACCCCGCGGTTAAAGGCGGAACAAATTGCATTTCGGGGAAATGCATTTATTTTGACGGTTCTGGTGACAGTTTCTCGATTCCCGACAGCAGTACTTTAGACACTATATTCGGAACAGAGAATTTTACACTAGAGGCGTGGATTTTTTCAACTCTAAACGTAAACTACCAGGGGATTATTAATAAAAGAACGAGCAATTACTATAGCGCATCTCCAGGTGGTATTTTTATTGAGAGCACCGGGAATAATTTACAATTTGTATTGGGCACCGGAAATGAAGGCGAGACCAGTGACTTGGTATCTTATAGCATCGCCAATCTTCACGACCGTTGGCTGCATGTCGTTGGAGCGGCAGGCAATGGCTATCTCAAGCTCTATGTCAACGGGGCTTTGGTCGGTACGCCCGCAGCAATAACTAAAAATCCGCCGACAAACGATGAACCAATGACTATAGGATCTTTCTATACCACAAACAGGTCTTTTAACGGAAGAATTGATGGGGTTAGGGTATATAATAATCCCATGCCGACATCTTTGATTAAAGAAAATTATTATTCCGGCCTGAATAAATTATTTAAAAATAATGGGATTACTTTGAATGAGTTTAACCAAAGGGTTGCAGAATTAAAATCTAATTCAGCCGACAATGAATAAATCGTTTACTTTAATAGAGATACTGGTCGTTATCGTGATAATCGGAATCATTTCCGCTTTTATCATCGTCGGGATGAACTCTATTTCAAGCGGTGCCAATATAGCTAAAATAAAAGTTTTCTCAAGCTCATTAAAAAATTCTTTATTAATAAACATTATGGGTGAGTGGCGGTTTGACGACGTTTCGGGAACAGAAGCAAAAGACGGCTGGAGCAATCTGAACGGAACGCTTCAAGGCTTCACGGACACCTCGGCGGGATACGGAGACAATAATGCTTCCGGATGGATGAGCCCTAAAAATTGTATTTCGGGAACCTGCCTTAAGGTTGATACCGCTCAATATGTTTCCGTCGCCACCGCTTTTCCCGCAATAGGAGACAATAGTTTTACCATGGAAGCATGGGCGAAAACAGACTCCGTTGATGGTGCTTCGCATTCGATTTTTAGCTTATCTGTTTCCGGAATAACAAATTGGCGAGGGATATTAAATTTTCCTCATGCTGCGACAAACAAAGCGTTAATGTATGTTAGAGCTTCTTGTTACAGATATTCTTTAAAAAATATCAATGACAACGAATGGTATCATGTTGTTGGCGTTTTTGACAGAAGTAAAACAGCCCCCGAAATGTATATTAACGGAAAATTGGATAATGGAAATTCTAGCAGCTCAGAGTGCGCTACAACAGGGACAATTCCTTCGGGGACAATAGGTTTGGCAACTAATAGCTACAAGGGGGTTATAGACGAGTTCAGAATATATAACGCGGCTGTCCCCGTCTCCCAGATCCAACAGAACTATTATTCCGGCCTGAAAAGATTGCTGGCCAATAAAGAAATCAACAGCCAGGAAATTCAAAAAAGGTTAAGCCAATTAAAACAATAAATAAAAACATCGGAATAATCTGGCTGCCTTTAAAAGGACTGGCGAACAAGAAGAAAGAGAAAAGATAAGGAATCGTTCCCTAATTTTATTTAACCCGGCCAGAGAGCTGGTTTTAAGTTTGACTTTTTAAGTTAAGATGGTCTACCGCGATACAACCTTATCGGGCCGATGCACCTGTAGCTGCTTGATTGGCAATAACCCTTTTTGCTGTTGATTTTTCTTCAGTTTTGAGGTAAAATGGGCATAATAAACATGGACATAAATTCTTTAAAAGAGATAATAGAAAGGGAGTTTATGGATGTCAAAAACTCAAAGGAACTGAGGGATTTTTCCAATAAATACCTGGGCAAAAAAGGCGAAATCAGGAAGGTTTTCGCGGAAATTAAAGACCTGGCCATGGAAGAAAAAAAGGCCATGGGCAGGGAAATAAACGAGCTCGTGGGGGAGCTGGAAAAGAAAATAGATGAGTTGCGGGAAGTTCTGCAAGAAGGCGCGGTTGAAACGGAGAAAGTCAACGTTAATCTGCCCGGAGAAAAGGTAGAGTCGGGGCATTTGCATCCTTTGACGACGGTAAGGAGGGAGATTGAAGAGATATTTCAATTGATGGGTTTTGCCGTGGTCGAGGGTTTTGAGATTGAAGACGAATGGCACAATTTCGACTCTCTGAATATTCCCGAAGGACATCCGGCCAGAGATGCTTTGTCTTTGGGCAAGACCCTTTATTTGAGAAACAAGCTTCTTTTAAGGAGCCACACTTCTCCTGCCCAGACGAGATATATGAAAAAACTGGGGGCGCCCTTGAGAATCGTCATTCCCGGCCGGGTTTTTCGCTATGAAAGAACCGACGCTTCCCACGAAACCAACTTTTATCAGATAGAAGGGCTGATGGTTGACGAGAACGTTTCTGTAGCCAACCTCAAAGGGGTTTTGGAGAGATTTCTGCAGGAATTCTTTAAGAAAAAAGTGGCCGTCAGGTTAAGACCCAGCTATTTTCCTTTTACCGAGCCCAGTTTTGAAATTGATATAGGTTGTGCCGTTTGTTCGGGCATTGGTTGTCCGGCCTGCAAAAGAACGGGTTGGGTTGAGATACTGGGAGCGGGCATGGTTCACCCCATGGTAATCAGGAACGGGGGATTAGACCCGGAAAAATGGAACGGATTCGCCTTTGGCATGTCCATTGACCGGCTGGCGATGATGAAATACAAAATAAGCGACATCCGCTGGTTTTACAGCGGCAATCTTAAATTCTTAAAACAATTCTAAAATGACAATATCATATTCCTGGCTAAATTCATTTTTCAAAAAACCCCTGCCCCAGCCGGAAAAACTGGCGGAGATTTTAACCATGCATTCTTTTGAGAACGAATCGGTTGAGAAAAAGAAGAACGATTGGATTCTGAACATTGATGTTCTGCCCGACCGGGGAGGAGACTGCTTCTCTCATTTGGGCGTGGCCAGGGAATGCGCCGCCGTTCTCAATTTGAAGATGGCTTACCCTTCAGGCAAGATTAAGGAGGGAAAGAGTAAAATCAGGGATTTTCTCAAAGTTGAGGTAAGGGACAAAAATTGCAAACGCTATTCGGCCAGAGTGATTGCCAACGTTAAAATCGGACCGTCTCCCAAGTGGGTGGCGGACAAACTCGTTAACTGCGGATTGAATCCCATTAACAACGTGGTTGATGCGGCCAATTACGTAATGCTGGAATTGGGCCAGCCATTGCACGCTTTTGATTACGATAAAATCGAGGGCAAAAAGATTATCGTGCGAAAAGCCAAGCCCAACGAAAACATCATTTTGTTGAATGACAGCAAATGCGTGCTGGACAAGAAAACAATGATTATCGCCGACGAGAAAAGAGCTTTGGCTATTGCCGGAATCAAGGGAGGCAAAGCAGCGGAAATATCCGATAAAACCAAAACAGTGGTTTTGGAATCAGCCAGTTTTGAACCCAAAACAATCGGCCAGACAGCCAGAAAGCTCAACCTGAGGACCGATGCTTCGGCCAGATTCGAACACAGTCTCGACCCCAATCTTACGGAGCTGGCCTTGGACAGATTAAGCCGGTTAATCGTGGAATGGGCCAGGGGAGAAGTGGTTTCGGGTATGATTGACGTTTACAAACAAAAAGCCAAACCCAGGAAAATCAAACTGGAAATTAAATCATTAAATAAAGTTTTGGGCATTATCATTCCCCAAAGCGAGATAGTCAGTATTTTGAGCCGACTGGGAATAAGGGTTGTTTCCAAGACAAAAGGCGCTTTTCTTCTGGAAGTTCCCACTTTCAGACAGGATTTGATTATTCCGGAAAGCATAATTGAAGAAGTGGGAAGAATATACGGTTACGAAAAGGTTCCCTCAATTCTTCCTCCCATCAAAACGTATCCGGTTGAAAGAAGCGAGATCGATTTATTCGTCAATAAATCCAGAGACGTTTTAAAAGAGCTCGGCTTTGCTGAGGTCTATAACTATTCTTTCCTGGGTGACAAGGAAAAAGAAAAATACAAATTGAAAGTGGAAGAAATCAAAAATCCTACAAGTAGCTTTTCCAAATATCTAAGGCCCGGCCTGGTTCCTCTTTTGGTTAAAAACATCGAAGAAAACCTGAAATGGTTTGAGGGCGTGAAGATTTTCGAGGTCGGGAAGGTATTTTTCGGACAAGACAGGAAGATAGGAGAGAAAATAATGCTCGCCGGAGGAATTTCTTCGAAAGAGAACAAGGAAAAGGCCTTTCTCAAATTAAAAGGAGAAATATTTTTTCTTCTGGAGCAGATGGGCATGAAAAAGATTGCTTTTGAAAAAGGAGCCAAGGATTCAATGTTCAATGATTCTTTGGAGATCGTAATCAATGGAGAAAAAGCCGGAAAAATAGGACGGGTGACTTCCGATATTTTTTGCTTTGAACTGGACTTCGATGTTTTAATGAAATACGCCAGCGAAGAAAAAGAATACCAGAAGATCTCCTATCATCCTCCGGCCGCCAGAGACATCTCCGGAACAGTTAATGAAAAGATTTCCCTTGATGATTTGAAAGAAGGGATAAAACAAGGAGGCAAGGGGCTGGTCAAGAGCCTGGAGGTTTTTGACGTTTATCAGGGGCCGGGAATCGGAAAAGGCAGAAAAAGCGTTTCATTCCACATTATTTTCCAGTCGGAAGAAAAAACTCTTGACGCGGAGACAATAGACAAAACTCAAAAAGAAATAATAAAGGTTCTTTCCGGGCAATTGGGCTGGGAAGAGAGAAAATAACTATGGCAAAAGAAAAAGCATCATCATACAGTGCGAAAGATATTTACGTTTTGGAAGGGCTTGACCCAGTAAGAAAAAGGCCGGGCATGTACATCGGCTCAACCGGACCCCAGGGTCTGCATCATTTGGTTTACGAGGTGGTGGACAATTCTTTGGACGAGGCCCTGGGAGGATACTGTGATAAAATCGAGGTGTATTTGCTTTCGGGGAACAGGGTCAAAGTCACTGATAATGGTCGAGGCATTCCAGTGGACAGGCACGCGAAAACCAAGAAGTCGGCTCTGGAAACGATTATGACCACTCTTCACGCCGGCGGAAAGTTCGGAGGCAGCGCTTACAAAATATCGGGCGGTCTTCACGGCGTGGGCATTTCTGTTGTTTGCGCTCTTTCCAAATACATGAGAGCCGAGATTTGTCGGGACGGACATAAATACGCCCAGGAATACAAGCAAGGCAAACCGACCACCGCGGTTAAAAAAATAGGCGACTGCAAAGAAAAAGGAACGACAATTGTCTTTGAGCCCGACCCGGAAATATTCAAGGAAATCATCTTTGACAGGAAAAAACTCCTCAATCATCTAAGACAGCAGGCTTATCTCACCAAGGGAGTAAGAATAGATTTTTATGATCTGAGGGACGAAAAGAATCCTTTTGATTACCATTTCTATTTCGAGGGAGGCATCAAGTCATATTTAAAGCATCTGACAAAGAACGACGTCATTCTTCACCACAATCCTTTTTACGGCACGGGAGAAAAAGAAGAAATCGTCATCGAATCCGCTTTTGCCTATACCGACGACTACGAAACATACGAAGAAAGCTTTACCAACAATATTTTTACCATGGAAGGAGGAGCCCATTTGACCGGGTTCAGAGCGGCCCTGACCAGATTAATCAACGATTATGCGAGAAAAGGAGGATTTCTCAAGGAAACAGAACCCAACTTGACCGGAGACGATATCCGGGAAGGATTGACAGCCATTGTTTCCGTCAAGATAAAAGACCCGCAGTTCGAGGGACAGACCAAGTCAAAGCTGGGAAATCCCGAAGCCAGGACAGCCACGGAAACAGTGGTGGGTGAAGCTCTGGCCGATTATCTGGAAAAGTTTCCCCAGGACGCCAAGATAATCGTGGAAAAAGCGGTTTTATCTTTCAAGGCGAGAAAAGCGGCCAAAGCAGCTAAAGAAACCGTTTTGAGAAAAGGGGTTTTGGACGGATTGTCTTTGCCCGGCAAGCTGGCTGACTGCACCTCCAGAAAACCAGAAGAATCGGAACTGTACATCGTCGAAGGAGAATCGGCCGGCGGTTCGAGCAGGCAGGCCAGGGACAGAAGGTTCCAGGCCATTCTCCCCATTAAGGGAAAAATTCTTAACGTGGAAAGAGTAAGGCTGGACAAGATGCTGACGTCCCAGGAAGTCAAGTCGTTGATTATCGCTTTGGGTACGGCCATTGCCGATGATTTCCAGATGGATAAGCTGAGATACCAGAGGATAATCATCATGTGCGACGCCGACAGCGACGGCAACCATATCAAGACCCTTTTGATGACTTTGTTCTTCAGGCACTTCAAGCCCATAATAGAGAGCGGGTATTTGTACATTGCCCAGCCTCCTTTATACAAGATACAATCGGGCAAAGAGATTCAATACGCTTATTCCGACGAGGATAAGGAGAAAATTCTGGTTTCTTTGAAAGACAAAAGCAAGATTAATATCCAGAGATACAAGGGTTTGGGAGAAATGAATCCCGAACAATTATGGGAAACCACCATGGACCCGTCCAGAAGGATTCTTCTTCGGGTGGATGTTGACGATGCCAAAGAAGCGGACAATACTTTTGACATGCTCATGGGCAAAGAGGTTCTTCCCAGAAAGAGATTCATTCAGGGCTCGGCCAAGAGCGTGAGAAATCTTGATATTTAATCTCAAAAGCGTTAAAATATTTTAATGAATCAGAAATCCTTCACCCTCATCGAAATACTGGTGGTCATTGTCATTGTCGGAATCCTTTCCGCCTTCATTATCGTTTCCATGGCCGGGGTTTCTTCCAGGGCTACTATTGCCAAGGGCCAGGCGTTTTCCAACTCAATCAAGAATTCTCTGATGATGAACCTGGTATCTGAATGGCGTCTTGATGACGCTTCCGGAACAACAATCCAGGACCAATGGGGAACCAATCCCGGCACCTGGTACGGCTCCGGGGGAGGAGACTATACCTCTCCCTCTTGGAGAACATCCTCTGAATGCGTATCGGGAGGCTGCCTGGCTTTTGACGGCACTGATGATTATGTTGATTGCGGGAATCCAACTTCTTTTTATCCGTCTCCAAATTTAACGATAAGTTTTTGGCTGAAGCCATCGCTTATTAAAAATGAGATGGTTATTGGTAAGTTTAACGGCACATCTTCGGTTTCCAGCTGGACTTGGGGGGCTTGGATTTATAATACTGGTCGATTTGCTTTTGGTATCGGGAGTGGCTCTACTAATAATTTTAACGCTAATGTATATGAAATGACTGCTAATAATTGGTATCAGGCGGTTATAAGCTATAACGGCAGCAGCAGCAACATCAAATTTTACGTTAACGGCCAGTATCTTCCCGGAAAAGATATAATTATTACCGTAATTCCAAGGGTAACGAACAATTCCTACTATGTCGCCGGAGATTTGGCTACGGCTTATTTCTCCGGCTCAATAGATGATGTCAGGATATATAATGCTGCCGTTCCCGTTTCTCAAGTCCAGCAAAACTATTATATGGGCCTGAACAGGTTGTTCTTGAATAACGGCCTGGCTTTTGCCGAATACCAGGAAAGAATATTAAATTTAAGCGACAATAAAGCAAATAATTGACATTTGGGCTTTCTTTTGCTAATCTAAACAAGTATGAAACTGCCAAATCTTTTCAAGGACGCCGGTTCAGAGATTAAGAAGATAACCTGGCCGACCCGCAGAGAAACAATCAAATATACCTTGATCGTGATAGGAATTTCCGTTGTTGTGGCCGTATTTTTAGGCGGTTTTGACGTAATTTTTGTCAGATTAATGGAAAGATTTATCTTTTAAGGGTTATGGCCAAACAACAAGTATCAAACGAAAGAAGATGGTACGTCCTCCACACCTATTCCGGGTACGAGGACGCGGTGGCCAAAAACTTGAAGCAAAGAGTGGAGTCTTTGGGCATGGAAGACAAGATATATAATGTTCTGGTTCCCAAGGAAAAAAAGATTAAAATCAAGAATGGAAAGAAAAAAACCGTTGAAGAAAAAATATATCCCGGATATGTTCTGGTGGAGATGATTGTGACCGACGATTCCTGGTACGTGGTGAGGAACACGCCCAACGTAACCGGCTTTGTCGGCTCCGGAACCGTTCCTTTGCCCGTTTCCATGGGAGAGATAGATTTGTTGAAAAACAAGATGGCTACAGAAG
Organism: Patescibacteria group bacterium UBA6805; assembly: GCA_002452735.1. Classification (GTDB taxonomy): domain Bacteria; phylum Patescibacteriota; class Minisyncoccia; order Minisyncoccales; family Minisyncoccaceae; genus Microsyncoccus. The sequence goes on from DKFD01000009.1 coordinate 48,261, forward strand.
AACCCAAATATACGATTGAGTTCAGGAAAGGGGATTTGGTGAAAATAACGGACGGGCCGTTCAAGGACTCTGAAGGCAAGGTTTCGGAAATCGATAAGGAAAAAGGCAAGGTCAAGGTCATGATTAACGTGTTCGGCCGCGATACGCCGCTGGAATTGGATTCATTACAAATTAAAAAGATTTAACATGGCAAAACAAGTAAAAGCGCTGATAAAACTGCATATTCAGGCGGGCAAAGCAAATCCCGCGCCTCCTGTCGGTCCGGCTCTGGCCCAGCATCAGATAAACATAGCCGAATTCTGCCAAAGGTTTAACGACGCCACCAGAGAAATGGGAGATTTTAAGATTCCTATTGAAATCACCGTCTACGTCGACCGTTCTTACGATTTCATTTTAAAACAGCCTCCGGCCGCCCAACTCATCAAAAAAGCCCTTGGCTTGGAAAAAGGTTCGGGCGAGCCCAACAAGAAGAAGGTAGGAACGATTACCAGGGTTCAGCTGGAAGAAATAGCCAAGCAGAAGATGCCTGACTTAAACGCCAATGATTTGGAGCAGGCGATTAAGATTATTGAAGGAACGGCCAGGTCACTGGGTCTTGAAATCGAAAAATAATGATTTTATCAGACAGAGAAATTAAAAAACTGATAGACGATGATATTATTAAAATCAGCCCTAAGCCTGATTTTAAAAAGCAGCTGGGCTCAGCTTCCTTGGATTTGAGATTGAGCGGGGAATTCATGGTTTTCAACCACACCAAAAAAGCCTATATCGACACCAGGGACCCGGAAAGCTTCAAAGACACCACCACTCTGGTCAAAGTGAGCAACAAAGAGCCTTTTGTCTTTCATCCCGGAGAATTCGTCCTGGGAGCGACAATGGAAGAGATATTTCTGCCCGACACCATCTGCGCCAGGATTGACGGCCGGTCCAGTTTGGGCAGATTGGGAATAATCGTTCATTCAACGGCCGGGCACATTGACCCGGGATTCAAGGGAAAGCTCGTTCTGGAAATGCAGAATATCGGGATGATACCCATTCTTCTTTATCCGGAAACGAGGATTTGCCAGCTGGTTTTCGAGGAATTGTCTTCGCCTACGACCAGACCCTATTACAAAAAGCAAGGGGCCAAATACGTAAACGTAAAGCATCCCCAGGAAAGCAAACTGGAAAAATCATAAACATGGAAACTTCGGGAAAATTCATCGTTTTGGAAGGTATCGACGGGTGCGGCAAGGGAACTCAGATGAAATTGTTGTCTGAGTTTTTAATTAAAAAAGGGCGTGTTATGGAGAAGAAAAAGTATCCTGAATACGGCCAGCCCATCGGCGACCTCATCCATGACTTTCTTTACAGGCGAGTTGATTTGAATCCGATTACGCAAATCCTGTTATATGTTGCCGACCACTTCAAAGACAAGGAATATATACAAGACTGCGTTAAAAATGGTAAGATATTATTGGCCGACCGGTATTACACCTCCACGCTTGTTTATCAATCATTAAAAGGGGTTCCTTTGGAGAAAATAGTCAAGCTGGGTGAATTGTTCGAAATGCCGAAGCCGGATTTGAGCATTTTAGTCAGAATATCTCCAGAAACGTCTTTGGAAAGGAAATCCAAGGAAAAGCCTGGGAATCTGGACCGCCATGAAGAGGATTTGCAGTTTCAGAAATCCCTGGCCGAAACATACGATAAAATCGTCAAAGAGAATATTTTCTGCCCTTGGGAAACGGTTGACGGAGAAGGGTCGGTTGAAGAGGTTTTCAATCAAATGGTTTCTTTGCTTGATAAAAAATTAAACATTTAAGCTATGGCTAAAAAATCCGTAAACGAATACATTGACCAGACCAACATAAGGAAAGACGCCGCCAGGCAGGATATTCTTAACACCTGCCAAGAAGCCAAAAAATACAAATTCAGGGGAGTTTGCATCAGGCCTAAATGGGTCAAGACAGTGGCCGGGGAACTCAAAAGAACCGGCATCAAGGTGGTGGTTCTCATAGACGACCCTATTGGTTTGAGCGAGCATGGGGAAAGAGTCAAAATTTGCAAAAAAGCCAAGGCGGATGGAGCAAACGAACTGGACGCAGTGGCTTCCCTTCCTGACATTAAAATGGAAAGATGGGAAAAAATTGAAAAGGATTTGAAGGAGATATGCAAAATCCTTCCCGTTAAAGTGATAATCGGAAGCGGGTATTTGACTGACGAGGAAATAGCCATGGTCTCTTCTATAGTCAAGACAGCCGGGGCCATCTGCGTCAAGACAGCCACGGACAAAGACCCGCTGGAGAACAGGGAGCTGAAAGAAAAAGCCAGGCATTTGAAAATAATGAGGAAGAACGCTCCGGGATTACTGATTAAAGCGTCCGGTAAAATTCAATCCTTGAAAGACCTTAATCAAATGGTCAAGGCCGGAGCTGACATCATCGGCACCAGCCAGGGGGTTAAAATAATGAAACAAGCTAAAAAATATGTTTAAAACAACCATTGGTTTGGAAATACATTTTGAGGCCAAGACCCGGTCAAAGATGTTTTGCTCCTGTCCCAATGAAGAGTGGAATGCCCTGGAAGAAAAACCCAACACCAACATCTGTCCCATTTGCACGGGCCAGCCGGGAACCTTGCCTGTCATCAACGAAGAGGCGATTAATAAAATAATCATGACCGGATTGGCTTTGAACTGCGAGATTGCTCTGGAATCCAAGTTTGACCGCAAAAACTATTTCTATCCCGATTTGCCCAAGGGGTATCAGATTTCCCAGTACGATTTGCCTTTGTGCAAGAATGGATATCTGGACATTGCTTTGGACAGCGGAGAAACCAAAAGAATCAGGATAAACAGGGTGCACATGGAAGAAGACACGGGAAAGCTTTGCCACGCTGACGGAAAAACCCTGGTTGATTTTAACCGAGCCGGGGTTCCTTTGATGGAGCTGGTGACCGAGCCGGACATCAGCTCGGCCGAAGAAGCCAAGAAGTTCTGCCAGGAATTGCAGCTGATTTTAAAATATCTTGATGTGTCCGGGGCCAACATGGAAAAAGGCCAGATGCGCTGCGAGGTCAATATTTCCTTGAGTAAAAGCGACAAGCTGGGTACGAAAGTGGAAATCAAGAATCTCAACTCCTTTAAAACACTGGAAAAATCCATAGAGCATGAGATTAAAAGGCAGTCGGAGTTGTTGTCCAAAGGAGAGAAGGTTGTTCAAGAGACGATGGGCTGGGACGATGCCAAGGGCATTACCGTCAGCCAAAGGGAAAAAGAAAGCGCCCACGAATACAGGTATTTCCCGGACCCGGATTTGCCTCCCCTGGTTATCACTCCCGAAAAGATAGATTTGATTAAAAGCCGCATGCCCGAGCTGCCTGACAACAAAAGAAAAAGGTTTAAGGAAGAATACTCCCTGGAAGACCCGGAGATTTTCATCAGAGATCCCGTTCTGGGAGAGTATTTCGAGAAAGCTGTTTCCGAGTCGTATTGCTGGGCCGAGGAGACGAGTTGCAATAAAGACAAAAAAGAAATAGCCAGAATTTGCGCCAATTACCTGACTACCGACCTGCAATACCTTTTGAAGAACGAGCCCGGGGCGGTTATTGAGAAGAAGATTACTCCGGAAAACTTCGGAGAGTTCGTCTGCCTTATCGCCGACGATAAAATATCCAGTAAAATCGCCAAGATTGTCCTGGAAGAAATGTATAATACCGGAAAAGACCCTTCGCATATAATTGAGGACAGGGGACTGGTGGAGATTAAAGACGAAGTGGAGATTGAGAAAATTGTCAAGGAAGTTGTTGAGGAAAATCAGAAAGCTGTCGAGGACTACAAAAAAGGCAAAGAGAACAGCTTTACTTTTCTGGTGGGACAGGTCATGGCCAAGTCAAAAGGCAAAGCCAATCCGCAGAAGGCGGGGGAGATGCTGAAGAAAGAGTTGGGGAGTTAGATTTGAATTTTGGCGTTAGAGCCACGTGAGATATTGTCGAGACTGGTTATGGTAAAAATTATCCCGAATTAAGAAAAATCAACTATTGACTTTTCTTTTGATTTGGCGTAAAGCCGAAAAAGGAGGTTGTACCTTTCCATGAGAATAAACATTGCTATTGCCGGAGGCCCTTGCACCGGAAAATCAACGCTGGCCGCGGCATTGTTCGCAGAATTGAAAGTAAGAGGGCTTGACTATGACCTCATAACCGAGGAGTCAAGAAAGCTTAAAAAAGAATTCGGACACTTCCGCAGTCCCTTTGAAAGGTTCTACATGTGGAGGCAGCAGGAAAGAGAAGAATTGCGCTCTAGCGCCTTGGACGGTTTCATAACCGACACCGCCCTGTTTCATTTCTATGTCCAGGCCAGAATTTATGCTTCCGAGCCAAGAGATTTATTGGCCGTCAGAGAGCTCTTCCGAATGTGTTTGGAAATAGAGAATCGCTATCAACTGGTGGTTATTGCCAGAAATCCCTGCGAGATTCCCTACAAAACAGATTGCAGTAGAAGCGCAGAAGAAAACATGGCCAAGAAAAAACATCACATGATTGTGTCTTTTGTCGAGCATTTCTGGCCGGACAAGCTGCTTTTTATCGAAGGAGAACAAAGGGAAAGGATGGCCCGGGTCCTTGAAAAGATGGGAGCAATGCGCAGAGAAGCGGGAAGATAACTTCACCGCTTTTTATTTTACAAACTTTTTTACCAGCTTCTCGGTTTGTTCTCGGCCCTTAACCCACTTGACCTTCTCTTTTTTGAACCAGGTTATCTGCCTTTTGGCGAACTTCAGGGTATTGGAGATAATGTCTTGCTTAATCTTTTCTTTGGTTTTGTTTTCCTTCCATTCGGCGTAGCCAATGGTGTTTAGGGCCGGATTCTTTTTGCCATATTTTAATAACAATTTTCCGGCTTCCTCTTCCAATCCTTTCTTAAGCATTTGTTCGGTTCTCTTTTCAATGTTTCTTTTTAATTCTTCGCTTGTCTTCTTGATACCTATTTGCAAAACATCGAACAAAGGCTCCTGTTTTAATCTTTGTTTGGAAAAAGCCTTGCCTGACAAAAGGCAGACCTCTATGGCCCTGACCAATCTTCTTTTGTTGTTTTTATCAATCGATTGAGCGCCTTTTTTGTCCAGCTTCCTGTAAATCAAATATAATTCTTTCGCTGTTTTCTTCTCCAGCTCCTTTCTCATCTTCTTGTCCGGCCTGATCTTGGGGAAATCAAGGTTGTCCGCTATTGCCTTGACGTACAATCCCGTGCCTCCGACGAGAATGGGCAGTTTTCCCTTTTCTGCTATTTCTTTGATCGCTTCCAGAGCTTTTTCTTTATACAAAGCAACATTAAAATCCTGGTTCAAAGAAACAACATCTATTAAATGGTGAGGGTATTTGGGCTTGGCAGTGCCAATGTCCATTTCTTTATAAACCATTCTTGAGTCGGCGGAAACCAGCTCTCCGTTGAACTTCTTGGCCAGGCTGACGGCCAAATCTGTTTTTCCCGAAGCAGTGGGGCCGAGAATGACAAGCAATTTGTCTTTCATCAAATCTCCTTCCAGTCCCATGGCCGCAGCTTTTCTCACCTTGACCTTGACGAATCGGCCGATGAGGTTTTCATTTCCTTTGAACCTGATTGTTTTGTAATGCCTTGTCTTGCCCAGCAGATATTCTTTGTTCTTTTCCATTGCCAGGACTTCGACTGTCTGGCTTAAGAAGTTTCTGTTTCTTAAAAGGGCTGTTTTGTCCAATAATTTAACCAGTGTCTTCTCCCTGGCTTTTTTCTCTTTCTTGGCTACGTCGTCCTCCATTTTCTCAAAGCACAAGGACTGGGGTCGGGGAGAGTATTGGGAAATGTAGGCCATGTCGAACCCGACCTTTTTCATGGCTTTTTTGGTGTTTTCAAAGGCCTGTTTCGTCTCTTTGGGAAAGCCCACAATAATGTCCGTGGATATGGCCAATTCCTTGTCCAGACCCTGTTTTTTGGCCTTAAATTCGCTTCTCAGGGCCTTTATGAGCCTCAAATAGCTGTTTATGGTATACGGCCTGTTCATGCGCCTTAAAACCCCGTTATCCCCGGATTGGAGGGGCAGATTCAGATAGGGCGTAATCTTGGGGCTTTGGGCCAGGGCTTTGACCATTTTCAAGGAGAAGTCCTTGGGATGGGGGCTGGTGAACCTGAGCCAGAACTTTCCCTCAATTTTATCTATCTGTTTTATCAGCTCAATAAAATCTATTTTGGAATCAACAGGGGAGCGGTAGTCGTTGACGTTTTCCCCCAAGAGCCAGATTTCCTTGTATCCTTTCTCAATCAACTCCTTGATTTCTTTTAATATGTCTTTGTGGCTTCTGGAAACCAGTCTGCCCCTGGCATACGGAACGGCGCAGTAAGTGCAGAAATTGCTGCAGCCGAAAGAAATGGGGACGTGAGCCAGAAAAGAACTCTCGTAACGCGGCTTGACGGAAAGATAGTCTTTCTTGATTTTCGCTTTCTTTTTTAACAGTTCCGGTAGTTTGTACAAATCGGTTTTGTCCACGATAAAGTCGAAGAAAGAAGACATTTTTGCTCTGTCCGGCTTTAAGACGCATCCGGTCAGGATTGTTTTTGCTTTTGAATTATTGAATTGAGGGGCGAGTCCGTAAACTCTGTCCACGGCCGATTGCCTGACCGAGCACATGTTGACAACAATTAAATCCGCTTTCGTCATCCCGGAAGCTTTGACATATCCCAAGGCTTCTAGAACCGTCCTGATCCTTTCCGAATCAGACTTGTTCATCTGACAGCCGAAAGTGATGATGTGGTATTTCATTTAAATTATTGAGCGGTATTGCTTGTCGTATTTGTTTGAGGATTGACCTCCTGTTGATTTTGAGTAGCGGCACCCGTGCTGGCGCAGGTTTTTTTGCAGGTTCCCCTGATGCCCAATATGTTTTCACCCGGAGGGCATAAGGTTAATCCGCTGCAGCAAACCCTGTTTTCGTTTCCCGGATAAACAGGAATGCTTTCTCCCTCTTTAACGCAGGCCGCGCAGGCACCCTTATAGGCAACGCTGGTTCCGGCTTTTACCGCTTCGCAAACGCTTTCATAGTCCTTGCCGTCCTGGCCGCAAACCGGATTGGCTGCTTCAAGGCAAGGCACATCCGCTCTGTTGACGTTGTTGATTATCCGGCTCTGGACGCCGTCAATGATGTTTTTCGATTCCGAAGAAATCTGCAGAGTATTGAGCCCGGTTATTACCTTGTTGAAATCAACCTCGTTTCCCGATAAAATCTGGGCGGCGAAGTCGTTTAGCTTCTGGGCGTCTTCCGCAGAAATATCTTTCAGTTGACTGAGAACTTCCTGGTTTTCGCCGATTATCTTCTGGGCGAAATCTTGGACGAGTATTTTCTGGTAAACCTTGTTTTCTGTTATCGCGGTTGCATATTCTCTGATTTTTTTCATGTCCTCCGCCGTTAAAGTGGAATCGTTGATTTTCTCGCTGATTGCCTCCTGCTCAATTTCTAAGATAACTTTTTTTTCATTCTCGTTGGAAAGCTTTTCCTCCATTTTCTTTAAGATTTCTATTGTTTTCATTCCAACCGCTTCCCGGTTTTGCAGGTTTGTCTGAATCTGCACTTTAACCTGCGCCGGTTCAGCCACCCTGAAAGACGTGGCGGTCAGATTCTCCAGCACCCTATCCCTGACCTCCTGGATTTTTTCCTTGCTTGTAATTTTGTTTTCTATGTTGTCCAAAACATTTTGATGGAGGAAATTGCTTTCCGTTATTCTGCTCAGCAGAGCCTCGTTGTCAGTATTGCCTTTTTTAAGAGTGGCGGCGTATTCGGTTAAACGCTCGGTTTCCTTTTTATAGTTTTCCAGGGCCCTGCTGACGGCCTGCTCGTTATCGGGTTTATTTTCCGCCACTGCGCTCGCTTCAGCCAGCTTCTGATTGACGAATTCAAGCCTTAATTCCGCTTTTTTGATCGGGTCGAAAGTCAGGAACATCTGCACCTCCCGGCCGATATCTTTCAAGAAATACAGCGGACTGGTGGGAAGGAGGGAGGGAGAGGGAACGTTTAAATCCGTGCCCTGGGCAGAAACAAAACTCAGGGAAAAGAAGAGCACCAAAAAACAAATTAATATTTTTTTCTTCATATGTTTTTATTTATTTTAATTATTTCTTTGAATTTTTCCATTTTCATTTCTCCTAAATCTCCTTTGCCCCGTTTTCTCACGCTGACGGTTTTGTTTTTCTTTTCTCTTTCTCCGATAATCAGCAGATAAGGGATTTTCTCCATTTCTCCTTCCCTTATTTTCTTAGAAATGGTTTCTTTTTCATCAGCCACTTCCACTCTGTAATCTTCCAGCCCTTCTTTAATTTCTTTGGCGTATTTGTTGAATTTATCGCTAATGGGCAGAATCTTGATTTGGACGGGCGAAAGCCAGAAAGGAAAAGCGCCAGCATAATGTTCAATCAAAACCCCGATGAATCTTTCCAAAGAGCCGTATAGCGCCCGGTGAATCATGTAGGGTCTTTCTTTTTCTCCTTTTTCGTTGATGAAAAACATCTGGAAGCGGTCAGGCAGATTGAAGTCAACCTGGATAGTGGTGCACTGCCACTCCCGGCCCAGAGTATCTTTGACTTTGATGTCAATCTTCGGACCATAGAAAACACCTCCGCCCGGGTCAACGCCGTAATCAAGCTTCGCTTCTTTCAATACTTCTGTCAGCGTCGTTGTCGCTTTTTTCCAGCCCTGTTCAGTGCCGGCATGTTTTTCCGGCCTGGTTGACAAATATATATTATACTCTTTGAACCCGAATTTCTTTAAAATCTTCAGCCCTTGCTTTAAAAGCTTGGTCAATTCTCCTTTAAGCTGGTCTGTCCGGCACCAGATATGGGCGTCGTCCTGGGTAAAGCCACGGACTCTGGTCAGTCCGTGCAGAGTGCCTGACCTTTCAAACCTATAAACCGTCCCGAACTCGGCCATTTTCAAGGGAAGCTCCCGATAGGACCTCTGCTTGGACTTGAATATTTTTACGTGAAAAGGGCAGTTCATGGGTTTTAAAACGAATTTTTCGCCCTCAATGTCAATGGGCGAATAAATATTTTCCCGATAGTTCTCCCAGTGTCCCGAAGTCTGCCACAAGGAAAGCTTGCCGATATGAGGCGTTTCAACGAAACCGTATCCGTCTTTTATCAATTCCTGATAAAGATAATCCTTGATAATATTTCTGAGAATTGCTCCTTTGGGAAGCCACAAGGGAAGGCCGGAACCGACTTCGTCGTCAGACATGAAAATGCCCAGTTTTTCTCCCAGAACCCGGTGGTCTCTTTTTTCCGCTTCCTCTTTCAGCTTAAGATAATCGCTCAGTTCTTTTTCCGTTTTGAAGGCCAGACCGTAGATTCTGGTAAGCATGGGATTCTTCTCGTCGCCTTGGAAATACGCACCGGCTATTTTCTCCAGCATGAAAGCGCCGGGGTTCAATTCTTTGACAGAGTCAACGTGAGGCCCCTTGCACAAGTCGATAAAATTACCGGTTTCATAAATGGAAACTTTGTCTTCTTCCAATCCTTTGATAATTTCCAATTTAAAGGGCTGGTCTTTGAAAATTTTTTTTGCTTCAACCTTGGATACAATCTTCTTTTTAAAAACCAGGGTTCTTCTCAAGACTTCTTTCATTTTCTTTTCTATCCTCTTGAGGTCTTCTTTAATAATCGGAATTTTGGTTCTGACGTCGTAATAAAAGCCGTTTTCAACGTCCGGACCTGTTCCGAATTGGGCGTCGGGATAAAGCTCCTTGACGCTGAGAGCCAGAATGTGGGCGAAAGAATGCCTGATGTTTTGTATTTTTTGCATATGTTTTTTATGATTCTAATATTTCCTCTATCTCATTGGCAATAACTTTGGGCGAGCCGTCTTTGACGTCGGTCCGGCCGGTGACGGAAACGATTTTGTTTTCTTTGAAAATGTCGGCATTCTTTTCAATCAAAGACGGAAAGACCACTACCTCGATTCTGTCGGTCAAATCCTGGACTTTCATAAACATCATGGGCTGGCCTTTTCTGGTTGTGATTTTCTTGATGCTGGAAATTATGCCGCCGATGGTTACCAGCTCTCCCTGGATAATGTATTTTTCAAAAGGATTGGAGCGGGTTCTTATTTGTCCGAGGTCGGTATTGATTTTCTTGATGGGCATAACCATGTCTTCCAGCAATTCCCTGTACTTTTCCAAAGGATGGCCACTGACGTAAAGACCCAGCAATTCCTTTTCCCAGTTCAATTTATCATATTCATCGGCCGCGTCAACGGTGCTCAGGGCAATATGGCTGTCCGAGACCCCGTTGCCGGCAAAGAGGCCTTTCTGGCCGGATTCCTTTATTCTCTTGTCGTCTTTTGACCACTGCATGAGCTTATCCAGATTCAAAAGTATTTTATTTCTTTCTTCCAGGCGGTCAAACACGCCAGCTTTAATCAAGCTTTCCAGGGACTTCTTGTTCAAAACCTTGCCGTTGACCCGGGAAATGAAATCCTGGATTGACTTGTACGGGCCTTTTGATTTTCTTTCCTCAATTATCTGTTCAACTATGTTGTAGCCCACGTTTTTGATGGCGGTCAATCCGAACCTGATTTGGTTCTTTTCGGGCACTACGCTGAATTTGCTGAAACTCTCGTTGATGTCCGGAGACAGAACTTCTATCTCCATTTTTTTGCATTCCTCAATTAAGACGGCTATTCTTTCTATGTCCGAACCCTCGGAAGTGAGCAGGGCCGCCATGTATTCCACGGGATAATTCGCCTTGAGATAAGCGGTTTGATAAGCAATGATGGCATAACAGGCGGCGTGGCTTTTATTGAAAGAATATCTGGCGAAAGGTTCAATCCAGTGCCATATTTCTTCGGCAATTCTTTCGCTGATTTGATTTTTCTTCATTCCTTTGACAAATTTTTCTTCCTGCTCCATCAAGAGTTTCTCAATTTTCTTGCCGATGGCTTTTCTCAAAATATCCGCTTCGGACAAGGTAAAACCGGCCATTTCCTGGGCAATCCTCATAATCTGCTCCTGATAAACAGGAATGCCGTAGGTGGCCTCGAGAATCGGTTTCAGTTTGGGATGAAGATACCTTACTTGTTTTTGGTCGCGCTTTCCTTTGATGTAGTCGGGAATGTGTTGCATGGGGCCGGGGCGGTAAAGAGCGACCATGGCAATGATGTCGTCGATTGACGTGGGCTTCAATTGCTTCAGATATCTTCTCATTCCGTCTGATTCAACCTGGAACAGGCCCACACAATCCGCGCGCCGCAAAAGCTCGAAAGTTTTTTTGTCGTCCAGGGGAAGATTGTCAATGTCAACGTTTTCTCCCCTGACCGCATAAATCCTTTTCAAGGTTTCTTCAATAATGGTTAGGTTCTTCAACCCCAAAAAATCCATCTTCAGAAGACCCATATTCTCGATGGCGTGCATTTCGTATTGGGTGACGATGGAATTTTCGTCTTGGGTAGGATGCTGCAAAGGAACAAGATTCTCCAAAGGAGAATTGGAAATCACCACTCCGCAGGCATGGGTGGAAGCGTGGCGAGCGCACCCCTCTATTTTCAAGGCCAGGTCAATCAGTTTTTTGGCCTGGAGGTCTGTTTCGTAAAGATTTCTGAATTCCGGAACTTTCTTCAGGGTTTCCTTCAAATTGAATCCCAGAGGAATCATCTTGGCGACACGGTCGCAATAGCTGTACTGGTAGTCCAGGGCTCTTCCCACGTCCCTGATTGCCGCCCTGGCGGCCATGGTTCCGAAAGTGATAATCTGAGCCACCTTGTTCCTTCCGTATTTTTCCGCCACGTAATTGATCACTTCGTCTCTTCTCTTGTCCGTAAAATCGAGGTCTATGTCCGGAGGAGAAATCCTGTCCGGGTTCAAGAACCTTTGGAAGTACAGATTGTATTTTAAGGGGTCGACATTGGTGATATTTGTCAGAAAAGCCACTATTGAACCGCCCACCGAACCTCTTCCCGGACCGACGACGATTCTGTTTTCCTTGGCCCAGTTGACGAAGTCCTGGACAATGAGAAAGTAATCGGCGAATCCCGTCTTGCCGATGACCGAAAGCTCGTATTCCATTCTCTCGATAATTTCCTTCAATTTTCCGTCTTTTATGCTTTCAACTTTGATTTCCTTTCCCTTTAAAGCATTCTGGATGACTTGATTCAGCTCTTCGCTCTTGATGCCGTATTTTTTCTCAATGCCCAAGTAGCAAAGTTCTCTCAAATACGCAGAGCTTGTTTTTCCGTCCGGAACATCGAACTTGGGCAGTTTGATTTCTCCCAGCTTCATCTCGAAATTACAAATGTCAACTATTTTTTTCGTGTTCTCTATGGCCTCGGGGATGTAGTCAAAGCTCTTTGTCATTTCTTCCTCGCTTTTAATGGAAAAGTCGTCTTCTTTCATGGTCAGGCGTTCCTTGTCGTTTTTGTCGGCTCCGGTATTGATAAGCATAAGAATGTCCTGGGCTTCGGCATCTTCTTTCCTGCAGTAATGAGCGTCGTTGGTGGCCACCAAAGGAATACCCGTCTTCTTAGAAAGTTCTATAACCATCCTATTGGCTTTTTCCTGGTCAGGCAAATTGGGGTGAGGCTGGATTTCCAAAAAGAAATTTCCCTGACCGAAAATGTCCTGGTATTTCAGGGCCACTTCTTCGGCTTCTTTCATTTTCCCCGCCAAAAGCAGTTGGGGAATCTTTCCTTGAAGGCAGGCGCTCAAAGCGATTAATCCCTCGGAATGATTTTTCAAAAATTCCAAATCAACTCTGGGCTTGTAGTAGAACCCCTTCAAGTGCGCTTCCGTGATTATTTTTACCAAATTATTATATCCCGCTTCGTTTTTGATTAAGAGGACGAGGTGGTATCTTCTGCTGTCCAGGCTTGCGGTTTTATCTTCCATGCCTCTGGCAGCTTCATAGACTTCACAGCCGATAATCGGCTTAATGCCTCTTTTTTTCGCCTTGTCGTAAAACTCAACCGCACCGTAAATAACACCGTGGTCGGTCAAGGCCACGGCGTCCATTCCCAGCTCTTCAGTCCTGTCCAGGATATCGTCAATCTTGGCCAGGCCGTCCAGCAGGGAAAAATGAGAGTGCAGATGTAAGTGGATGAACCCGCTCATTTAATTTATGGTTTTTCCTTTAATGATAATGTTTTCCGCTTCGGCGTTTTTGAAACCCGCGCCCTGAAGAATCAAATCCTTTTCCACTATTATTTTATCCAAGTCCAAAATTCCCTCAACCGTAGCGTCTTTGAGATTGATGTTTCCCCCGACTTTTATGCCTTCAAGGATAAGGTCTCCCTTGACCGAAAAATTCTCGTAAAAAGCATTCTTCATTCTTGATTTTTCCAGGAAAACGTCTCCCTTGATGCGGGCCTTGGCCAAACTGATAAATCCCTGATTCCTCAGATTTTTGGCCAGAACGTTTTTCTCGATTTCCGCACCCACCAGATTGACGGCTCCTTCTATTTTGGCGTTTTCCAATATCAGGTTTCCGTTCAAATGAAGATTGGCCAGATAAAGGGACCCTTTGATCAGGCAATTCTTGAAACTCAAGTCTCCGTCAATGAAAACGTCGGCCATGAACACCTGGCCCTGAACCTGGGCATTGTCAAAGATTATACTGCTGTTGATAGTTTCCTTAACCAGAGAAAAAGAGGGCAGGTTTTCGCCCGTAAAATCAGCCGGCTTAAAACCGTTTTCGGCTTTAAACAATTTTTCTTCTATTTGTCGCTGAGTTAGAATTTGCTTTTTCATTTCCTTTTCCTATGATATATTAACTATATTATCATAGCTTAATTTCTGAAATGATTCAAGAAGAAGAAAAACTATGGAAAAGAGGTTATCGGGTTGTTGTCGGGCTTGACGAAGCAGGTCGGGGTCCGTTGGCCGGACCGGTAATAGCCAGCGCTGTTTTCATCCCCAAAAAAGATTTTTTTCTCTTAAAAAAGAACGAGTTCGTCAGGGATTCCAAGGACCTGACGCCCAAGAAAAGAAAAGAGGTTTTTGAGGTTTTAATCAAAAGCGTCAAGTGGGGGACAGGCATTGTTTCAAAAAAGACGATTGACAGAATCAACATTTTTCAGGCAACCAGGCTGGCGATGAAAAAAGCGATTAAAGATTTTGAGAAAAAGAACAAGCTCAGTGCTGATTTCGTGATTCTTGACGGGATAATGAGAATCGACGTCGAGCCGAAGCAGAAAGCGATTATCAAGGCCGACAAGAAAGTTCTTTCCTGCAGCGCGGCCAGCATCATCGCCAAGGTGACCAGGGACGAGATAATGATTAAATACGACAAGAAATACCCTTTGTATAATTTCAAAAAACACAAGGGCTACGGAACCAAAGAGCACGTGAGAAAATTGAAAAAGCACGGACGCTGCCCGATTCACAGAAAGAGCTTCAAATATGCCTAAACAACAAAGAAACGGCACGGTTAAACCCTCAAAAAGCTTAACCACGCTTTTTTTAGATATAATATATTGACATTCCTTGTTTTTGTATATATATTATTCATAGAACCTTTAATTGAGGTAGATACTGATGCAAGTTGCCAAAGAAGCAGTTGAAGTTATCGCCAAGGTCAAGGGGGGCGGAAAAGAGTTGGTTATTCTTCTTGAAAAAGAAGAAATGATTCAAGCCAAAATGACGAAAAGCGGAGCGATATTGGTGCCCTTATCCGCAGACAAGGACGGTGTATACAAGATTCCTTTGCCCATCCGGAAAAAGAATCCTTACATTCTTCTTCATTTGGAAGAACGGGGCGGCAATGGTTTCGGCCAAATAGTCTGCGACATTAACGGGAGACGCTTACGGCCGTTCTACGTTGAAAAAAGCGTTGGCAGATTCAACGTGGCAAACGAAGCGGCAATTGTCTGTGCTTTATCGTTGCAAGGAAGCGTTAGCGACCTGACCATTAAAACCTACAGTGTCCGAAGGAACAACAGTAATGTCGTCATCAAAAAAAACCGGGTTTTCAAGGGAAGAAATTCTAATCTCCCCGAGCACCTTTCGAAATTTAAGGATGCCGCCAAAGCAGCTGTCCGTAAAAGCCAGTGTCAGAAATGCAAGCATTTGCACTTCGTTACTTGAGGCCAAAAGCCTCTTTTTCTTTACAAAATTAGGAAAAAATGTATAATTAAGCCATTAAAGAATAATTGATAAAAACAATATGGCGGTTCCAAAAAGAAGATTATCCATATCCAAGAAAAACAGAAGAAGAGGAAACATTTTTCTCAAAGTTCCCAAATTAATCAAGTGCGACAAATGCGGAAAGCCGGTCCTGCCCCATACTGTCTGCGGCTATTGCGGATACTATAAAGGCAAGGAATACGTCAATGTAATGGCCAAGCTTGAAAAAAAAGAGCAGAAGAAAAGAGCCAAGGAAATCCAGGAACAGGAAAAAGAAAAACCATTAAGCCCGGAAGAACTTTCAAAAAAATAGCTCTATGGCTTCAAGGCATCTATCCAGATCAATAGCGATGCAAAGCCTCTATGAGTGGGATTTCAACGGCCGCGAGGACAAAGACCTGAGCCCCACTACCGAAAGGAACATCAAGGAGTTCGGAAGCGGACTGGAAGAGGTTGATTTCATTTGGGATATTGTTTCGGGAGTCAAAAAGAATTTAAAAGTAATTGATGAGATAATCGTCAAAACGGCTCCGGAATGGCCTCTGGAGCAAATCAACATCCTGGACAAAAACATTTTAAGGGTAGGCATTTACGAGCTGCTTTTCGGAGACAAGAAAAGCGTTCCGCCCAAAGTGGCCATTAACGAAGCCATAGAGCTGGCCAAGAACTTCGGAGGAGAAAACTCGAGAAAGTTCGTCAACGGAGTTCTGGGAACGGTTTTTAAAGGGACCGACGAAGAATCATGAAGGATTTTAAAGAATTGGAAAAAAACCTGAATATCTCTTTTAAGAATAAGGATTTGCTGACCCAGGCTTTTTGCCATCGCTCTTATTTAAACGAGAATCCCGACTTCAATATTTTCCACAACGAAAGGTTGGAGTTTTTGGGAGACGCTGTTTTGGAACTGGTTACGACCGAGCACATATTCAACAATTATCCCGATAAGCCGGAAGGGGAGATGACCAGCTGGAGAGCTTCCCTGGTCAATGCCAATACTCTTTTTGAAGTGGCCCAGGAAATGAATTTCAGCGAGTTCCTGCTTTTGTCCCAGGGAGAAGAAAAAGAAAACGGCCGTTCCAAAAAATACATCCTGGCCGACGCTTTTGAGGCGTTCATCGGCGCTCTTTACCTTGACCAGGGCTATGGGGCATGCAGGGAAATAATCAAAAAACATTTGATAGACAAAAAACTGGAAGAAATCATTGAGAAGAAGCTTTACAAAGACCCCAAATCGCTTTTCCAGGAAAGAGCCCAAGAGGTTGAATTGGTCACCCCCACTTACCAGGTCATGGAAGAAAGCGGGCCAGACCACATGAAGAAGTTTATCGTCGGCGTTTTCCTGGGCAAGGAAATGATCGCCAAAGGCCAGGGCTCTTCCAAACACGAGGCAGAGCTTGATGCCGCGGCCAATGCCCTGGAGGTCAAAAACTGGGAAGGGACTTGAAATTAATTCAATTTTAAGATATTATACCGTTATTAAAATATATACAAAGCAATTATGTTGATGATAAGATTATTCAGAACGGGCAAGAAAAAACAGCCTTCCTACAAGGTTGTTGTTACTGATAAGCGAAACGCTCCGGCCAGAGGAAGATTCGTCGAGGAAGTCGGCACTTACAATCCCTTGACCAAAGAAGTGGCTTTCAAAAAGGACAGGGTGGCCCATTGGCTTCAGGTAGGAGCCCAGGCTTCTGATACGGTCCATAATCTTTTAATCCAGAACAAAGTTATTGAAGGAGAAAAAAGAAAAATGGCCTTTAAGAAAAAAGAGGAGGCAAGAGTTGAAGAAGCGCCCAAAGAAACCGCTCCTGAAGATAAGCCCGCAGAAGAAACTCCGAAACCGGCAGAGCCCGCCAAAGAGGAAGTACCGGCAGATGAAGAGAAGCCGGAAGAAGCTCCGCAAGAGGAAGTACCGACAGAAAAACCTGCTCCTGAACAAAAACCGGAAGAAGTGGAAGTGCCTGTTGAAGAAAAACCGGCAGAGCCCGAAGCCCAACCCGAAGAAACTGTTCAGTCTTGACAATTAAGGATTTGTTGTGAATAATTGATATGCGGGGTAGAACGAGTCGAGCTACCCGAAAAACAGGAAAAAACATATAAAAACTTTAATACAGAGAATATGACAGAAGCACCAAAAGATATAGATTTTCTTGAATTCATTGTAAAAGCTTTAGTTGATCATCCAGAGGATGTTAAAGTTGATAGGCAGGTTGATGAAATGGGTGTTTTACTATCGGTAAAAGTCAACCCGGAAGACATGGGCCAGCTTATCGGAAAACAGGGTTCCACAGCCAAGGCAATCAGGAATTTAATCCGAATCATTGGCCTAAAGAACCACGCTCGAGTCAATTTGAAGATTGAAGAGCCGGAAGGAGGCTCTCCAAGAAGGAAGACCCAGAGCGAGGAAAAACCTTCAGAAACCACAACCGAGGACTTTGAAGATTTCAAAATCTAGTCCTCGTTTACATTCAATAAAAACCGTGCTATCATAAACACGGTTTTTATTATGCAATTCGACATTATTACCATCTTTCCCCATATCTTTGATTCATATTTCAAAGAATCTCTGATTAAAAAAGCTTTGGACAAGAATCTTTTGAAAATCAACGTCCACAATCTAAGGGACTATTCTTCGGATAAGAGAAAAAAGGTTGACGACAGGCCTTACGGCGGGGGGCTGGGCATGGTTTTAATGATTGAGCCCATATTCAGGGCCTTGAAGAAAATCAAGAAAAAGGATTCCCGGGTCATTCTTTTCACCCCCCGGGGAAAACTATTCACTCAGAAGAAGGCCAGCCAGCTGAAGAAATACAAACAAATAGTCCTGATTTGCGGAAGATACGAGGGAGTTGACGAAAGAGTAAAGAAACTGGCTGATGAAGAGCTTTCAATCGGAGAATACGACTTGATGGGAGGAGAGCTCCCGGCCATGGTGGTCATTGAAACAATGGCCCGGCTCGTTCCCGATGTCATCGGCAAGAAAGACCTGCTTAAAGAAAGGCTGACCAGGGGCGGGGGATTCGTAGAATACGCCCAGTATACCAGACCGGAAGAGTTCAACAAGTGGAAGGTTCCCCGGGTATTATTATCCGGCAATCACAAGAGAATACAGGAGTGGAGGGATGAAAGAAAAAAGGTCATTGAAAAATATCAGAAGATTTGATAAGATGCTTTCATCGGGCAAGTACCAAAGTAGACAAACGGGCCTGACTGTAAATCAGGTGGCTTCGGCCTTCGGGGGTGCAAATCCCTCCTTGCCCACTTGACTGCCGATGTAGTTCAGTGGTAGAACATTCCCTTGGTAAGGGAAAGGCCGTGGGTCCGATTCTCACCATCGGCTCAGATAAGCTAATAATTAAGAGAGATTAACATATATGGCAACGACCAAAAAGAAAAAGACGATTAAGCTTGTTTGCGCGACTTGCAAGAAGTCCAATTACTTCACTCACAAATCAAAGGGAGTGGAGGATAAGCTGGAATTGAAGAAGTTCTGCAAATTCTGCAAAAAGCACACCATTCACAAAGAGGCCAAGAGATAAGGGCCTTAGGGGCGTAAGCTCAACGGTAAACTGCTTCTCTCCAAAAGAAGTCTTGAGGGTTCGAATCCTTCCGCCCCTGCCAATTCAAGCGTAGTTAAAGAGCACGAGTCGCGTATTATGGTGTGTTGACTTAATATCTTCGATATTATAAACTTAACCCATAACAGTTTAATATATGGCCAGTTCAGATTTTTTAAGAAAAAACAAAAAGATAGAGAAATAAAAGATAGTGAATATTGGAAAGCAAGACAAAATTTATTCGGTTTCTTTAGTTTATTACTTAAAGTTGATAAAGGGGTAAATCCTCATTTGTATAAAAAAATTAAGAACAATTATGAGCCATAATAAATTATCTGAAGCCGAAAGAATAGAAATAATTAAAAATGCTATTTCGTCTTTCGAACACGGAATAGAACATTTAATAAATTGGGTTAATGAAAAAAATATTAAATTTTCTATATTGCATATTTTTAATGCTTTAGAATTAATTACAAAGGCTCACCTAGGAACAATAAATGAAGCTTTGTTATGGCCAGATGTTGATAAAAAGAATAATAAAAGTGCAGATATTTCCATCTTGATTAAAAGAATGAATCAGTTTTCGATAAAAAGATTTAATGAAAATTTAGAAAAAAAATAAATAAATTACGAGAGAAAAGAAATGAGATAGAACATAAAAAATTTATTATTGGAGACGAGAAAGAATTAATGCTTCTATTGTTTTATATAATAGAAGAAATAGTTATTTTTTCTCATAATGCTTTTATTCTCGACGATATTGGAAGAAATTTTATTAAAAAATGGGAAGACGAATACGTAGGGCCATATATGGCAATCAAAGCTAATATTGATGACAATTTTAAAAAAATAGCAGAAAGGATAGGGAATATAAAAGAAAAGAATGAAATAGAGTTAATGCTTTGCTATGAGTGTTTTTTAAAAACAATGCCATATAAAAATGAAAGAGGAAAAATAAAGTGTCTGAATTGTGGAAATGAACTATATGGAATAGAGTGCGACACTTGTAGGGGTATATTTTTTATTGATGAAGATGATGAACAATATTTTATGTTTAACAGGTGTGGTAATTGCGATATGATGAGCCCGGAAGAGGAAGAAGCGATGATTGCGGCCCACGAAGCTAATGAAGAAGAAAATGATAAATTATTAAAAGAGATCAAAGATAGCTTTCCATATCAAGAATTCGAATAAAAGATTACATCAGGCTGTAACTTTTATCCTTATTTAGTGTCACTTTTGTCACTTTTTAGATAGCTCAAGTCGCGTCGTTATGATAAGATAAAAGTACTTAAATTTTCCTTGTGGGGTATACATCCCTGGGGTTCGAGCTCGAATCGGCCTGCCAACTTGAGCGTAGTTAGAGCGCACGAGTCGCATTGAACATCGCATAAGGTATATTACGCGACGACTCTTGACCTCGCTTTTTTATGAACCTTTACATATTCATATTTTTATTGTATTCTTTCCTTACAGTTTTTAGTTCATTTAATCGGGTGATGTTTACATGTTGAGAGTAGAAATGGAACGCAGGGATATTCCTTGCTGGTGTTGGATATCCTTTAGGGATAATCCACTTGGTATAGCTGTTGGAATACACAAAGGAGTCGCCAATCTCCTTGAAGACAATCAAATGATTGATTTTCTTCTAAAGAAATTCTGTTTTCGAGAATTTTCAAAAATGTCGGACGGCGTGCAATTCTTCGGATTTGACCACGCTGGAATCAAGAAAGATGCAGGGGAGTTCGTGGAAATATTCTTCGCTATTCCTCCCATCGATATGCTAACCGACAAACCTTGTCCGCACTGTAAGGGAACAGGAGAGGACGACTGCTTCAAAAGGCCTTGTTCTTATTGCGAAGGAGCTAAGAAAGAAATTTCGCACGACTACAAATCAATTTCCGCAGTTTCGGCCAGCCTATCTGTCCTATTCCGATGCCCTCAAATGTATTCTCCTGACGAAGAAACAACATCAAAAATCAATCAATTGATTGCTCTGGATGTTGTATGCTCAAACGAAATGGGAGGATCCGGTATCGGCGGAGTATGGAGCGCAGAATTCTGCAATTACCTCCGCTGGATCTGTAACAACCAGGAAAGAAAGAAAATTGTCTTTGATGAAGCTGTGAGAGCGATGAAAGCAATACACTTCCATTGCTATTACAGAAAAGATAAAAATCTTTACCGAGACGAATTCTGGGTAAATATTGAAGCCAATGCCTGGTTAATGATCAACTTTTCGGGCGATCGTTGCGGAATCCATCCTTCAGAGAGATCATCATTCGGAAGAGGTTGCGAATTCAGCTGTCACAACGTTGACACGCCAGTCCAGCAACTTGGCCTTCTCGCAGCCATGAGTGTTATACACGACAGGGCAAGGGAAGATAGGAGTCATTATTGACTCCTTTTTTTATTAAAATAAACGGGATACAGTTCATTTTATACCGTCTCATTTGTCTCGTTTTGTCCAGACATAGGCACCTCAAATTGACTATCACTAAGACCCCCAAAGAACTCTTACACTGCTTGGAGAGTAGGGGTTCTAGACCTTCCTTGCCTGCACTTGACAATATATATTAATATATTGTATAATATTTATGCTACATAAGTAGCCCTTTGCCATGAAGGATTCATGGTAAGTATGGAGGAAAAACAATGGAAGAAACAGAGCTCGCAAAGCGCTTGCTTAAATATCAGGGCAAACACAGCGGCGTGACCTTATCAACAGGAAGCGCTAGACAAATGGGCAGCGTTGCAAAAGAAGTGGGCATCCCGTTAAATCAACTGCTCGACTTCATCAGACCGTTACTCCACGAAATTGTGGATGAACTCTATACACCCAAAAAGAAAGAAGATTAGAGTGGAAGTTAACTTCCCCAATTGGGGGTAATATTGTCTGCTCTTAACTGACCAGACGCGGAACAAGAACCCCAACTCCATCTTCTTTCGATGCTCACTTAATTCCCGAATGGAAAAGAGAAGGTGTTAACGATGGAACTTTTGGAAGAAATTGAAAAAAGACAAGCTATGAGCCCGGGAGAGAGGATTATGTCTTCTCTAAAAAACAGAAGGGAGAAGACTGATCCCTGGATAAGGAATCTGCAGATGCATACAATTGCCAGAGATATTGCAGAGAGCGAACTGAACCCTGGAGACCTTGCCGAAGCGACGGACGAAGAAAAAGGGGAATTGAAAGAAATCCTCCAGAGATGGGCAAAAGAAACGTAGAGAAGCAAACCATAATGGTTTCGTAAAGCTTCTCTTTTTTTATACATAAAACCTTGGCCGCCCCTGCCCTCTTGACAAAATACTATTATGAATATATACTCATAATAGACAGCGGTATTGGTCATATCGCTGGATATAAAAATAATAATACAAACATATGCCTAAATTTGACAGAACCGGCCCTGCCGGAATGGGTTCGGGGACAGGAAGGAGAATGGGTCCCTGTTGCGGTGAAATGGGTTACGGCTACGGCCGGGGATTGGGAATGAGGAGATTCCTGACCAAAAAAGAAGAATCAGAATTGCTGAAAGAAGAAGCCGAAGTATTGGAAGAGGAATTAAAAGCCGTTAAGGAAAGAATCAGCGAGATTGAAGGCCGGGAATAGGAAATATCCTGCCCCTTTTAAGGGGGCGGGATGTTTTTATATAATCAAATCAATATCATGGTAAGACCGATAAAACCGAGAAAATTGTGCTTTAATCCGGACGTTACATATTTCAAGCCCAGAGCCATACCCTTGTCTTCACTGAAAGAGGTTGAGTTGGAGCTGGACGAGCTGGAAGTTTTAAAGCTTTGCGATTACGAAGACTTGGACCAGAAAAAAGCGGCGGCGAGAATGAAGGTCTCCCAAAGCACCCTTCAAAGAATCTTGGCCTCAGCCAGGAAAAAAATCGCCGAAGCCGTCATCGAGGGCAAGGCCATAAAAATCAATAAATAAAACATGAAAAAAGCCATATTTCTAATTCTGGCCGTAATACTCATCGCTTCTTTCTGTCTCTGTTGCCAGAACCGAACCACCAACGGCCTGATTATGCTGATTGAGTTCGAAAAAATCGAAGGAGTTTTGAATTGGGAAAAAGAACTGGACAGCAGAGGCATCAATGCCTTAGTCAAAGTCCAGGACAATGTTTTGGAAGAATACCCCGATGTTTTTAAAAAACTATCCAATAAAGGATATGAAATAGCTGGAGGATACGACAGTGAGCCCTTCTGGGACATGCCTTACGAAAAACAATACCAGTACATGAAAGAGTCCCAGGAATTTATTCATAATATTACTGGCAAGGAAATGAGGGTTTTCGGAAGCAGATACTTCGCCTACGACGAAAACACGCTGAAAGCGGCTGATGCTTTGGGGATAGAATATGTGTTGGCCAGAGGCACCCAGGGGGTAAAAGCAACGGTTTATTCTCCCGAAGAATACAAAGTCAAAATAATCTCTGTTTCAAACATAGTGTTTGAAGACATGGGTTCGGGTTCGTTGTGCGATTACAGCCTTTGGGCTAGGGGAGCTGATGCCGATGAATTTGAAGATGTCGTTAATGAAAGCCTTTCGGAAAAAGCAGAGAACCTGATTCTCGTTTCCCACGCCTATCTCGGCGGAACCCGGCTGGAATGGTGGAATGTTTATGAAAAAGCCCTCAACAGCAAAAAAGTGGCCTGGACCGACTTCAATTCCTGGATATCCAAGGTTGAGATAAAGTCAATGCCCAATAAAGACATCCCCATCAATAAAGAAGTCAAATACGTTGCTCCCACTCCAGCCAAAGCAATAGAGGATTTTGAGCCTGTTCCGAATCTGGAAAAGCTATTAGAAGAAAAGGAGGAGGAGTTTTGCCCAGCCTGCTATTAGAACGACAGGTGTTTGATGCTCCCTTTTTACACTGTCTCATTCATCTCGTTTTACCTAGACCAAAAAACCTCAAATTGACTATCGTTAAGACCCCCAAAGAGCCCTTATGCTGCTTGGAGGGTAGGGGTTTTAGATTGATGTTGCCTGCCAACTTGAGCGTAGTTAAAGTGCACGAGTCGCATTAATTAATCAACCGTTGCGTTGGTTTTTCTTTTTTAGTATAATGNNATACTGGTGGTCATCGTCATAGTCGGAATCCTTTCCGCCTTCATCATCGTTTCCATGGCCGGGGTTTCGGACAGGGCCAGGATCGCCAAAGGAACGGCTTTTTCCGGCTCTTTAAGAAATTCTTTGTTAATGAATTTGGTTTCAGAGTGGAAGTTTGACGAAGGAACGGGTTCTATAGCATATGATTATTGGGGAGGAAAAAACGGAACTATTTATGGAACAACGTGGAAATCAAAAAATGATTGTGTTTCTGGCGGATGTCTGTATTTTAATGGAAGTAGCGATTGGGTTGATCTTGGTGATTTGGGAAACCCTGACTCAGGAACCATTTCTTTATGGTTTAAAAAAAGTAGCGCTTCTCCTGGCCAGTATTTATTAGATGGCAGAGGCATTGGAAATTGGTGGCTTCTAACACACTATAGTGGATACGATATTACATTTTATAACATTGTTACCTATAACGGAATTTCTTCTAATACTTGGTATAATGTTGTAATAACGACAGATTATAATCAATCTAGAATGTATTTAGACGGTAAAATGGTAAATACCGGAACCCCTTTAATTCCAAACTTTAATTCGGTAAGAATAGCTACTAGATATACTAATAGCGGCTATTTCGCTGGATTTATTGATGATATTCATATATATAATGCATCAATCCCGGTTTCTCAAATTAAAGAACAATACTACGCCGGATTAAATAATCTATTAGCAGGTGGAGAAACAACAAAAGAAGAATATCAAAACAGAATAGGAAAATTAGCAATAAACCAACCTTAAAAAGGTTCCTATCTCGTCCCATTGTCCTTCTGTTGACAAAATAAATATTAAATTGTATAATATATACAAGAACAACAGGTGTTAACAATGGGATTATTCGAAGAACTAAAAAAAATGCAGGCTCTGAGCCCAAAAGAACGTGTTATGAACTCTCTTGAAAACAGGAGGGGGAAAACTGATTCTTGGATAAGAAACCTGCAAATACACACGATTGCCAGAGACGTCATAGAGTACGGTTTGACCCCCGAAAATCTTGAAGGAGCCACAGAAGAAGAAAAAAAAGAAATGGCAGAAATTATTGCGGGGTGGACATCTGAAAAACGTAGAGAAGCAAACCATTAATAATGGTTTCGTAAAGCTTCTCTTTTTTATGCAAAAAACAATTTGAAAAATATTCCAAGTTCATCCCGTCGCCCCTGCTTTTTCAAAACCAACCATTGTATTGGTTTTTCTTTTTTAGTATAATTATTCAATGAACCAGAAATCATTCACATTGATAGAGATACTGGTGGTCATCGTCATAGTCGGAATCCTTTCCG
>DKFD01000002.1 GCA_002452735.1 Patescibacteria group bacterium UBA6805
GGCCAGGCGTTTTCCAATTCTTTGAAGAATTCATTAATGATGAATTTGGTGTCAGAGTGGAAGATGGATGGAAACGCCGATGATGCGTGGGGGAGCAACAACGGGACCCTTGTTGGTCCGACCCACTTGCCCGTCGCCAAATCGGGTTCCGACTGCGTTTCCGGAGGATGTTATCAGTTTGACGGGACAGAAGATTATATTAATTGCGGAAACGGCACAACTTTAAATATCGCCAATGCGATAACGCTTGAAGCGTGGATAAAGCCAAGCGCCATTTCTGGTTCTCAGGATATTATCGCGAAACCAAGCAATTATGTTCTTGAATTAAAACCCACGGGTAAAATAACAATGGCGCTATCGACCAATGAAGGGTGGCACTTTACATTAGACAGTATTGCTGGTTTATCGTCAGGCAATTGGTATCATGTAGTCGGTAGTTATAGTTCTGCCGGAGCCGTTGTTAAATTTTACATTAACGGGGTTTTGGACAGAACCGATACTACTTCAACCTCGGGGATGATAACAACTTCGGCCAATAATCTCAATCTTGCTTATTATAATTCGGGATTTCCCAATCGTTTTGGTGG
This sequence comes from Patescibacteria group bacterium UBA6805, assembly GCA_002452735.1. Taxonomy (GTDB): domain Bacteria; phylum Patescibacteriota; class Minisyncoccia; order Minisyncoccales; family Minisyncoccaceae; genus Microsyncoccus. The sequence continues at coordinate 588 of DKFD01000002.1, forward strand.
TTTAATGGATGAAGTTCGGCTTTATAACGAGTCGGTTCCAGTTTCCGAGATACAACAAAAATACTATACTGGCCTCAATAAGTTATTGGTTGGCGGTAATTTTTTTAAAGAAGAATACAGGCAGAGGTTGGGAGAATTGAAAATGAATTTAGTTGATAATGACTAAAAAAGCCAAAGCTCTGGTTTTGTTTTCCGGAGGACTTGATTCCATGCTTTCGGCGTTAATCTTGAAAGAGCGGGGAGTCAAAGTGACCCCGATGTGTTTTTTCAGCCATTTTTTCAAATGCGATAAAGCACATTTGTTCGCCAAAGACGCCGGTTTTAAACTAAGGAAAGAAGATTTTTCCAAAGAGCATTTGAAAATAGTCAAGAATCCTTGTTTTGGAAGGGGCTCGGGCATGAATCCCTGCATTGACTGCCACCTTTTGATGCTTAAAAAAGCAGGGCAGATAATGAGAAAAGAAGAATATGATTTCGTGGTTACCGGCGAGGTTCTGGGCCAAAGGCCGTTTTCCCAAAACAGGAGAGCTTTGGAGTTAATAGAAAAAAGAGCCGGCTTGAAAGGAATGATTGTCAGGCCTTTGTCTTTGAGGGTGTTGCCGGAAACCATTCCCGAGAAAAAAGGACTGATTCAAAGAGAATGGTTTTATGATATAAAAGGAAGGTCGAGAAAGCCGCAGCTGGCTCTGGCCAGAAGATTCAAAATCAAGAATATTCCCACCCCGGCTGGAGGATGTATTTTAACCGACCCTGTTTTTTCCCAAAGATTGAAAGAATTGTTTGAACTGAAAAAGAATTTCAACGGTTCTGACGTTGAATTGATAAAATCGGGTCGGGTTTTCTTCAAGAACAATTTTTTGATTGTCGTGGCCAGGAACGAATCAGAATGCAAAGAATTACTGAAGAAAAGAAAGAGGGGAGACCTTGTCCTGGAGCCCCATTCTTTCCCCGGGCCCACGGTTCTGGTTCGGAGAATCAAAAAATCACCCCGTTCAGAGATGATTGATTGCGGCATTAAGCTGTTATTGGATTATGCCAAAAACGTTCCCGAAGACCCTGTTATTGAGATTTTACCGTTTCCAAAATCTTGTTGAATATCTCGGGATTTTCCTTTATCAGTTGGGCCAGGATTTTCCTGTCGATTTCAATCTTGTTTTTCCTTAATAAGGCGATGAACTTGCTGTAGGTCAAATCCTTTTCCCTGACCGCGGCCGAGATATGCGTCTGCCATAAAGCCCTCTTTACCCTTTTTTTAACCTTTCTGTCCCGGTAAGCATAAACGCCGGCTTTCATGACGGCCTGCTTGGCCATCTTGTATTTTGATTTTCTCCCCCACCTGTAGCCCTTGGCCTGTTTTAATACTTTTTTCCTTCTTTTGTGGGCCGTGGTTCCCCTTTTGACTCGAGCCATATTATTTACCTAATAGTTTTTTTATTTTTTTCGCTTCGGCTTCGGACATTTTTACCATTTTGCGAAGACTCCTTCTTTTATTGGATGATTGTTTGGCTAAAAGATGGTCTTGTCCTACGGCTCTTCTTAAGACTTTTCCCGTTTTGGTTACCTTGAATCTTTTGGTTAAAGATTTTCTTGTTTTCGCTTTCATGCTATTTCTTTAGAATAATCATTGACAGGCCTTTGGGCTCTTTTTTCAACTCTTTCTCAACCTTTACCTCCACTTTGGCTGTCAGGCCTTCCATGAACTTGTTTATCTTGTTAAATCCCACCTCCGATAAATACTTTTGCCTTCCCTTCAAGGGCAGGGCCACTCTTACTTTGTCTCCCTTGTTCAGGATTTTTTCCGCGGAGACAATCTTGGTCTGAATGTCGTTGTCGGAAATATTAAAAGACAACTTGATTGTCTTTACTTCGCCCTTTTTGCTTCCGGCGACGTTTTTCCTTTCTTTCTTCTGGAGCTGGTAGAGGTATTTGCCGTAATCTCCTATCCTGCAGATGGGGGGAAGAACCTTTTCCGTTACCTGAATCAGGTCCAGGCTCTTTTCCTTTGCCATTTCCACGGCTTTTTCTACGGGCAAGATTCCTATTTGCTGTCCGTCAACGTCTATCAGTCTTACCTCTTTGGCTCTTATTTGATTGTTGTATAGCGGTCTTCTATTCAAAGTTATTGGTGGAGGTGGCGAGTAATGAGCTCGCGTCCAAAAATTATCCGATAATAATTCTACAAGCTTATCCCGGTTTTTGTTTGACGAACCATTGCCTTTAAACCGGAAGAAACGACAATGGGCCGGGTTCGGTTTTGCCTTCGGTTTTGCCTTCCTGAACCAAGAAGCCAATACCTATCCCGCTATTTTTTGCCCTTAAAACTCAGCGAGAATCGGAGATAAGGACAGCATTAAGCGTAAGCTAATGCAGGTTCTTCAAATAAGTTGGCACTTATTAAAGTTTCCCGGGGTTTTACGAGGACCGAGACCTCGGCTTGCCTTATTACTTTCAAATTTCTGTCGAAGCAATCACCCCCGTGCCTTTAATTCTCTTCTAATCGTTCTTTCAATGTCTTTCTTTCTTATAGATTCCCTTTTGTCCGCCTTCTTCTTGCCCTTGGCCAAACCAAAGGAAATCTTAATTTTGTGTTTTTTAGTATAGACCGATAAGGGGATTAAAGTCAAGCCCTTTTCTTTCGATTTCCCCGTGAGATAATTTATCTCTTTTTCGTGGACAAGGAGCTTTCTGTCCCTCTGGGGGTCAAAGGTTTTACTTGTGTTTAACGGCTGGTAAGCGGGGATATTGGCTCCGACCCAGAATATCTCGGCTTTGCCTTTTTCGTTCTTTCTGATTGAAACATATGAGCCGGACAAGCTGATGCTCCTGGTTTTAAGGGACTTGACTTCCTGGCCGTTCAAAGCCAAGCCAGCCTCGAACTTCTCTAGTATTTCGTAATCAAAACCAGCTTTTTTGTTCTCGGCTATGGTCATGTTTTCATTTTATCCGATTTTCTGCTAAAATGAAAGCGCTATGGACGCAAGAAAAGAAATAAAGGATTTGGTGGAAAAAGCTATTAAAGACCTTTACGGCCTGGATTTTTCCGTTCAAGTGTTGAGCCCCAGGGGAAAGTCCCATGGTGATTTCGCCGTCAGCTCTGCTTTGGAGATAGCCAAAAGCCTGGGCAAAGACCCCATGCCGATCGCCCTGGAAATCAAAAACAAGATTGATGGCGGGATTTTCGAGAACGTCGAGACGGTTGAGCCGGGATTCATCAATTTCTTCTTTTCTTCGGACCTGATTAAGCGGGAGCTGATCGATGTTCTTAAACAGGGATTCAAGAGCCTGGACGTGGGCCAGGGGCGGAAAGTTCAGGTTGAGTTCATTTCCGCCAATCCTACCGGTCCCTTGACCGTGGGCAATGCCCGGGGAGGTCCTTTCGGAGACGTTCTGGGAAATGTTTTCAAAAGAGCCGGTTATGAGGTGGAAAAAGCATATTACGTCAACGATTACGGAAACCAGATTCTTTCCCTGGGCCATTCCATTTTGAAAGATTCGGAAGACGGATATGCGGGCAAATACATCGACGAACTGGCTTTGCAAATCAAAGAAAAAGACCCATACGTCGCTGGCCGGAAAGGAGCAAAGATTATTCTTGAAGGAATCAAGAAAACCGTTGAAAGGCTGGGCATTGAATACGACGAATGGTTTCTGGAGTCGGAATTGCACGAAAAAGGAGAAATCGAAAAAACCATAGACCTTTTAAGGAAGAAAGGCTTTGTTTATGAAAAAGAGGGGGCGTTGTGGTTTGAGTCCACTCTTTTCAATGACGAGCGGGACAGGGTTTTAATCAAGATGGACGAGGAGAAGACGTATCTGGCCGGGGACATTGCTTTTCACAGATACAAATTCGAGGAGAAGAAGTTTGACAAAGTGATTAATGTCTGGGGAGCCGACCATTACGGCGACGTGGCCGGCCTTAAGGGAGGAGTAGAGGCCCTGGGGTACAAGAACAAACTGGAGGTCGTTCTTCTTCAGTTCGTGACCGTGGTAAAAGAGGGAAAGCCGGTCAAAATGTCCAAGAGGCTGGGAACGGCCATAACCATGGACGACTTGCTGGAAGAGTTGAGTCCGGACGTAATCAGGTTTTTCTTTCTGGAATCATCGGCCAATACGCATTTGAATTTTGACATGGATTTGGCCAAAGAGCAGTCGGAAAAGAATCCGGTTTTCTACGTTCAGTACGCTTATGCCAGAATCTGCAGCATCCTGAGAAAAGCCGAAGGGTTTAAAGAAGCACAATCCCTTTCCTTGTTAAAAGAGAAAAGAGAGCTTGAGTTAATGAAGGAAGTTTTGAGGTTCAGGGACGTTGTCGAGGACACGGTCAAGGATTATCAATTGCAGAGGATTCCTCAGTATGCGATATCCCTGGCCGAGGCCTTCCACGGGTTTTACCAGGATTGTCAGGTTCTGGTTGAAGACGAGAATCTGAAAAACCAGAGATTGAATCTGGTTCTGGGCGTTAAGATTGCCCTAAAGAGTGTGCTGGACTTGATGGGGGTTTCGGCGCCGGAGGAGATGTAGTTAAACATATTTAACCATTATTACGCAGTCGCCGTATTTGCCGTAATATTTAAAGCCGTCTTTTATGGTGCCGATTTTTACAAAACCCAGCTTTTTGTAAAGATTCATTGCTGTTTTGTTGTTCGCGAAAACAGTTAGGTGCACTATTTTGAATTTTAATTTTTTAATCCCCTCGTTCATTGTTTTTCTGAACAGTTTTTCGCCCAACCCCATTCCTCTCACCCCTTTTTTTAAAAAGATACCAATGTCTCCGAGATGGCTTCTGGTTTCGCTGTCAGTCTTGGATATTCCCGATATGCCGGCAACTTTTCCATTAATATCTATTACAAAAGCGACGTGCTTTTTATCTTTTACCTCTTTAAGGGTCTTTTTAAGATATTCTTCTTCTTGTTTTCGCGTCATTTTTTTCTGGATTGAAATCATCGCTCTTTCTTCAACCAAAGAATTAATCATGGAAAGGCAGGAATCGACGTCGCTTAATTTCAGCGGCCTGATTGTTATTTTCTCTTTCATCCTTCGATTATATCCCATTATTTCTCTTTTGAGAATAGATTATTGTCAGCAATTTCTTTTTATGATATGTTCTTCTTAGGTCATTTAACAAGAGGAATCACAATGAAGAGACAATTAAGACCAAGAGACGCAGAGAGCCTTGTGGGCTTGGAGATTCTTGAAGCCAAAGACGAGAATAATTCGCTTACCCTTACCTTGAGTAACGGAAGCATATTGGCAATCAAGAGCGATTTCGATGTCGGCCTTAGCTACGGCCGGTACCCGGTTGCAGCGGTAGAGCTCAACGGCCAGGTTATCTGGACAGACTAAAAACCTGTCCTTTTTTATTATTGTCTTCCCTTTTTAAAAGTGTTAGAATGGCAATATGAACAAGTTCTTAAAACAGGCTGTCCAGGAGGGGCTGAAAGGGGTTAAGAGCGGTGCAGGAGGCCCTTTTGGAGCAGTAATGGTCAAAGACGGGAAAGTCATTGCCAAGGCCCATAATATGGTCTTGAAAACAAAGGATCCCACGGCTCACGCAGAGATTAATGTTATCAGAAAGGCCTCAAAAAGGCTGAAAACCTTTGATTTGTCTTCCTGCGACCTTTATTCCGTTTCCGAGCCCTGTTCCATGTGCATGTCAGCCATTCATTGGACCAGAATCAGGAAGGTATATTACGGCTGCAAAAGGAAAGATGCCAGGAAGATAGGGTTCAGGGACGAGAGCATTGACAGGGCGATTGACAAGGCCAGAGGCAAGAGCATTGACCGCAAGGAGTGCCTGGAGCTTTTCAGGGTTTGGGAGAGCAAGGAAGATAAGGTAATGTATTAATGGAAACCTTCAGAGAAAAAGTTTTAAAAACGGTGAGGGGTATAAAGAGAGGAGAGGTTCTTTCTTACAAGGAGGTGGCGAGAAGAGCGGGGAGGCCCAGGGCTTACCGGGCAGTGGGAAACATTCTGGCCAGGAACTTCGACCCTGAGATTCCCTGCCACAGGGTAATCAGGTCGGATGGGAGGATTGGAGGGTATAATGGGGGGAGAAAAGCAAAGAAAGAATTATTGAAAGAAGAATCCATAATCGGAGACGATATTAAGAAATAGCGAAACAAACTCGGTATTTCGCAAGAACAACTTTCAAAAAAGGGAAATGCGGCTTTTTATACAATCGCCAAAATTGAGGTAAGAGCAACCTCCAGCCCCACCATTGAAACAGTTAAGAAAATAGCGGACGCACTCGGCGTTTCGCTTGATGATTTAATGAAATAAAAATATGGGAACAAAATCTTCAAACAAATACTTACAGAAGGCAAGCCGAGCGAAGTTTGACGACTTTTATACTCAACTTGCCGATATCGAAAGAGAACTAAGCCATTATAAGGATCATTTTAAAGATAAGATTGTTTTTTGTAATTGCGACGATCCGAAGATTAGTAATTTTTTTCACTATTTTTCCTATAACTTCGAATTTTTAGGATTAAAAAAATTGATTACGACTTGCTATAAAAATCAACAAGTTGATTTATTTAGTCAAAACAATTCCGAAAAAGCAATTTATCTAGAATATACCGGCGACAAAAATAGAAACAAAGTTCCTGATCTATATGAAATTGGTATAAAGCATTTGAAAGGCGACGGTGATTTTAGAAGTAAAGAATGTATTGAACTATTGAGGCAGGCCGACATTGTAGTCACCAATCCGCCTTTTTCTTTGTTTCGTGAATATGTGGCGCAATTGATTGATTATGATAAAAAGTTTGTCATAATCGGCAGTTTGAACGCCATAACATACAAAGAAATTTTTAAACTCATAAAAGACAACAAATTATGGTTAGGTTATGGTTTTAAGGGTGGCAATGCGTACTTTAAAACGCCACATCCAAAAGAATTTGCCGAAGGCGTATATAACAAAGAAACCGGTCTCGTAAAATTCCGCAATGTTACTTGGTTTACCAACCTGGAAATTCAAAAACGACACGAGGATTTAATTTTTTACAAAACCTATAAGGGAAACGAAAAAGATTATCCAAAATATGATAACTATGACGCGATAAATATTGATAAGACAAAAGATATTCCGGCAGATTATGCGGGTACTATGGGTGTTCCGATTAGTTTTTTAGAAAAATATAATCCTGATCAATTTGAAATAATAAAATTTAGGAAAGGCGACGATGATAAAGATTTAGCGATAAATGGAAAATATACATATTTTAGGATAATTATAAAAAACAAAAAAATTAATAAACAATGATTTTATGGAAAACAATAATAAACCAAAATTACATATTTCAATAAGCAAAGAGCATAAAGAAAATTTAGCTGAAATAAAAGAAATTTTTAATGATTTTAATGTAGGAGTAGATGCGAATTTAATGAGACTTTCTGCCGAAGATTTGCCGATGCAAATCATAATTCATCTTGGTGGTATTATTACTGATGGATTAATATGGGATTTAATTAAATCGGCGATTAAAAAAACTTATGAAAAATTTTTTAAAGCCACAATTACCATAAGGGATAAAGATTCAATTATGTATACGATAAAAAACGATTTTACGGTTGTAGTTATAGTGGTGCCTGATAGAAAAAAAGAATTTGAACATATCAAAAATTTCGATGATTTAGCTAAATATATAGATTCAAAAAATAATAAAAAATAAATTTATGAAAATACAACTAAATGAAATCACAATCAGAGAAGTGTCAAATGGTTATCTCAACAGCGACGAAGAGGGTGTTGTCGGCTATGGTGGAAAATTAAATATTCGTCCTAAATATCAGCGCGAATTTGTGTATAAAGATAAGCAAAGAGATGCGGTGATTGATACTATTAAGAAAAATTTTCCATTAAATGTAATGTATTGGGTAAAAAATGAGAATGGGAATTTTGAGGTTCTGGACGGACAACAGAGAACTATAAGTTTCTGCGAATACATTGCCGGCGCCTTCTCGCTTGACAATTTGTATTTTCATAATCTTACAGATGTAGAAAAAAATCAAATCCTTGACTACGGATTGATGATTTATTTTTGCGAAGGAAACGACAGGGAAAAGTTAGATTGGTTCAGAATAATAAACATAGCGGGGGAAAAATTAACGGATCAGGAACTACGAAACGCAATTTATAGTGGAGTTTGGCTTATTGACGCAAAAAAATATTTCAGTAAATCAGGATGTCCTGCCTATAGTATAGCAAGCGATTATTTGAGCGGTTCGGCAATTCGTCAGGATTATTTAGAAACTGCTATTAGGTGGATAAGCGGTGACAAAATAGAAGATTATATGTCTAAACATCAGCACGAGCCAAACGCTAACGAATTATGGCTTTATTTTCAGAATATAATCAATTGGGTGAAAGTAGTTTTTCCAAACTATCGAAAAGAGATGAAGGGGGTAGAGTTTGGGCCTTTGTATAATGAATTTAAAAATAAAAAAATAGACTCAAAGAAAATAGAGAAAGAAATAATAGGGTTGATGCAGGATGAAGAGGTGACTAAAAAGTCCGGAATTTATTCTTATGTTTTGACTAGACAAGAAAAATATTTAAGCATTCGATCCTTTACAGACAAAATGAAACGTGAAGCGTATGAGAGGCAAAAAGGTATTTGCCCAAAATGTAGAGAATATTTTGAAATAGAAGAAATGGAGGCTGATCATATAAAACCTTGGTATGAGGGCGGTAAGACGACTGCGGAAAATTGTCAGATGTTATGCAAGCAAGATAACCGTACCAAATCGGGGAAATAGGAAGTTTTATCTGATATTTAAGTATGAAAATATCCTCACTAGAAATTCAAAACATTAAAAGCGTTGGTGAAAAAATCCAGTTTCGTTTTGATCAGGGTATCAATATTTTTATTGGGCCAAATGGAGGCGGGAAAAGTAACGTAATGGACATACTAAATATATTTTTGCATACTTATTTCATTTGGCATTGGCATGAAAATATTGTACCGTTTGGCAAAACTACGACATATCAAAAACAAAATCTGGACGGATTTTTTGACCTGCCCAAACATTTTGATTTAGGCGATAACAAGCCACAAGAAATTTCTATAGAAATAGAATTTTCTGATGATGATTTAGAAAATATAAAAATTATACGAGATCATCTTTCTGACATTGCGCAGACAGAAAAGAGTTTATCAAAAGAACAAACAAGCGATACTGAAAACATCTTTAATTCACTTTTGGCTGATGCCACGCAAGAGAACTTGGCCGCTAATCGCAAACAAAAATTCGTATTTAATGCTCAAGAACTTTATCAAAATAGCGGGGATTTGCAATTTAACAGCTATTCGAGAGAACAAAAACTTTGGTTTCGCTATCTGAATTATTTAGAGAAAATAAAATATCTCATCGAAAAATACAACAAAGACAAGGCTGACAGTAAAAAAATGAGAGAGCTCAAATTTAATTTTAAATTCTTTTCGCCAAATAGATTTCATGAAGGACAACAGTTTGAGATTTCCTTGCCAGGTCAAAGTAGAACGCAGAAATTAAAAGAAATTAAACAAAAAACTTCAAAAAGTGCAACATCGGATATTACATATTCAACTTATTATTTTGCCCGGCTTTTTAATTCAATAGCTATTAAAAATCAGCTCTTGCGGGAAGATAATAAAAAAAGCGTAAAGGTGAAATTCCAAGACGATCCTCAGGTTAAAGAGGTTAAAAACCTTCTTTCGACAATTGGTAATTATGATTTTAAAATAGAAGTAGTGAGCGCGGAAGATAATAAATTTCAATTCAAAATAATCTCTTACGGACAAGAAACAGATTTCAAAAATCTTAGTTCGGGCGAAAAAGAAGTTTTGAATTTCATTTTTATCCTACTAGCTCTTGATTTAAAAGACGCTTGCGTGTTGATTGATGAACCAGAAATTCATTTACACCCGCAGTGGCAAAACAAGTTAATAAAACTATTTCGTAAATTGCACGAAGATAGAAATATACAATTTATTATTTCCACGCATTCTCCCGTATTTGTAAGTAAGGAAACGATTGCGAATATATTTAGAATTTATAAGCCAGGAAAGCAAACGCAAATTATGCCCGACGAAAAAACTGATAAGTGGAAAAAAGGAGTAGTAAAAGAAGAAGACTTAATTGACATAATTACATACTCAAATAGCTCAAAACTTTTCTTTGCCAACAAAGTTGTACTAGTAGAAGGAATAACCGATGAAATAATCTTTTCTTATCTCATAAGAACACTTGGAAACGACGATGAAAGCATTGAAGTGGTGAATGTAAATGGAAAGGATAGCTTTCCTAAATACATAAAATTTTTAGAGAATTTTAAAATTACACCTACGGTCATTTGTGACTTGGATAATTTGTGGAATGGCGAATTACTAAAAGGCCAAGCGATATTGGAGCCCTTGAAAAATAAAATTACTGAATTTTGGAAACAAAGAGAAAGTGATTTAGGTGCGTTATCTAAATATCTAAACAACAAGATAATAAAAGAAAGAGTCACTAATAAAAAAATTGGCGAAAGATTATCGGAGATAATTAAAAAAATCAAAAATAATAAAAAAATAAGCGAGCACGATCAAAAATTTATCGAAGTATGGTCGGAAAAATGTATTGATAAAAAGAAAATTTTTGATGAGCTTAATATATGTGAAATTTATAGCACGACAGATACATCTATTGTGTCTTTGGACGTTCTGTGTGAAAAAATCGCAAGCGGGCTGGAAGTAGACGGGGTTAAGTGTCCGATTTATGTTATCAAAGAGGGCACAATCGAGAATTATGCCGAGGGTGTAAAGCATGGCAAAAACGGGGCATTCAAACTATTGGATAAGATAAAAACTTACATCGAGGAGAATAAGACTGATGATCCAAAGATCGAAGAATTAAAAGCGATAGCGAAAGGAATACTATCTCTACCCACTACCCTTTGATTTTGTAGCCCCGCAAAAAATTTCAGGGCGAAGCCTAAACAGGTGGGCAAAAAGGAAGGGGGTCTAGGGGAAAGAATTTTTGCTCGCCGTCAGGCGGGTAGAAGCGCTGGGTGGGATTCAATCCAAATCCACCTGCTAAAAAGCACGGATTTCATTCAGGGTTCGGGAGGGAGCATTTCATTGCCTTCCCCTCCAAAAAATGCTAATCTGGTGGTATGAGTTTGGTTTTAAAGAACAAATACTTTCTTTTAAGGCACGGCAGGAACAACCATCAGGCGGAAAAGCCCGATGTCACATACTTCTATCCCGACAACGAGCCGCCCTGTTTTTTGATTGATGAAGGCGTTAAAGAGGTTCAAAAAGCCGGAGAATTCCTTAAAGAAAGGGGAATTGACCTGATATTTTCCTCCGACGTTCTGAGAACCAGGCAGACAGCCAAAATCGTGGCAGACATGATTGGCTTGAATGAGATAGTATATGATTTGAGATTGAGGGACGTCAATTGGGGCGCGTTTGCCGGAAAGAACAAGAAAGAGGCCTGGGGATTTTTCAACAACGACGGCATGAAAAGGTTTGAGACAGCCGCACCCCAAGGAGAAAGCTGGAACCAGTGCCTGGAAAGAGTGGTCAGTGTTTTAAACGAGATTGAGGGCAGTTTCCAGGATAAAAAGGTGTTAATCGTGTCCCACGGCGATCCCTTGTGGCTTTTAGAAGGATATGTTAAAGGTTTAACTAAAGAAGAGCTGGCCAGGGAAAGAAACGAAAAAGGCACCCTTAATACCGGAGAAGTCAGAGAATTATGATAAACGAAGAAAAGATATTACAATTTTGGGAAAAAGAGGATATTTTCCATAAAACCCTGGAAAACAGGGAAAACAGTCCTTTTTTTAGTTTTTACGACGGTCCTCCTTTTGCCACGGGAAAGCCCCACTACGGGCATATTTTGGCCACCACCATCAAGGATACTGTTTTGAGGTATTGGACCATGAAAGGATATCAGGCGCCCCGGAGGGTGGGCTGGGACTGCCACGGCCTGCCCGTGGAAAACCTTATCGAGAAGGAGTTGGGCATAAAGAACAAGAAGCAGATAGAGGAAATGGGGATAGAGAAATTCAATGACGCCTGCCGGGGTTCTGTCTTCGCCTGCGTCAAGGACTTCGAGGAAACCCTTAAAAGAGTGGGCAGGTGGGCTGATTATGATAAATCCTATGCCACCCTGGACAACAATTACATTGAATCTGTTTGGTGGGTTCTCAAGCAATTGTATCAAAGGGGATTGGTTGAAAAGAACTATCGTGTTTCTCCTTATTGCCCCAGGTGCGGCACTGCCTTGTCCAATTTCGAGGTCAACCAGGGGTACAAAGAAACAAAAGACGAATCAATCTACGTCAAATTCAAGCTTAAAGGAAAAGACGAGTATTTCCTTGTCTGGACCACGACTCCCTGGACCTTGCCCGGCAACGCTGCCCTGGCCGTTAACAAAGACCTGAGATATTGCTTAGTGGAAAACAACGGAGAGAAATATATCCTGGCCAAAGACAAATTAAACGTCTTGCAAGGAGAATACAAAATCCTCAAAGAGCTTAAAGGAAAAGAACTGATCGGAATTGAGTACGAATCCCTTTTCAATAGTCAGACATTAAAGGTTTTCCACGGAGATTTCGTTTCCAGCGAGGACGGAACAGGAATCGTTCACATGAACCCCATGTACGGGGAAGACGATTTCAACCTGGCCAAGGAGCACAACCTTCCTTTTATACACACAATTGACTTATCCGGTAAATTCAACGAGCAAGTGCCTGAATTCAAGGGAATGTTCGTCAAAGACGCTGATGAGAAAATTAAGGAGAAGATTAAAAACAATATATACAAAAAAGAAACTATCACTCACGAGTATCCGTATTGCTGGAGGTGCGATTCTCCTCTTTTGTATTATGCTCTGGAAAGCTGGTATATTCTGGTTACCGAGGTCAAGGATGAACTGATTAAGAATAACGAGAAGATTCACTGGGTGCCGGAGCATCTTAAACAAGGAAGGTTCGGCAAATGGCTTCAAGGAGCCAGGGACTGGAACTTTTCCAGGAACAGGTTCTGGGGAGCGCCCATTCCCATCTGGCAGTGCGAGGAATGCAAGAATGAAATATGCATAGGAAGCTTGGAAGAATTGAAAGAACTAGAAACCGAAAACTACAATCTAAAAGACCTTCATCTTCCATATATTGACGAGGTTAAGCTGAAGTGCCCCAAGTGCGGAAAGGAAATGAAAAGAACTCCCGAAGTGTTCGACTGCTGGTTTGAGTCAGGGTCAATGCCTTTGGCCCAGTGGCATTATCCTTTCGAGAACAAGAAACTGGCTGAAAAAACCTTTCCGGCTGATTTCATTGCCGAGGGACTGGACCAGACCAGGGGATGGTTCTACACCATGCACGTCCTGGCAACGATATTAACCTTAAAAGACATTGGTTTGGGAAAGAGCCGACCGGCTTTCAAGAACGTGATTGTCAACGGCCTGGTTTTGGACGATAAAGGCAGGAAGCTGAGCAAGAAGCTTAAGAATTATCCCGACCCCAAAGAGATATTCGACAAATACGGGGCAGACGCCCTGAGAATGTTTCTTTTGAGCTCCACCTCAATCGGCGAGGACTACCGCTTTTCCGAAGAAAGGGTCAAAGAGGTCTGGAGGAAAATCATTTCTTCCCTTGAAAACTGCTTTGCCTTTTTCAATACTTACAAAGGGGAATTCAAGGAAATCGAATCGGACAACATTTTGGACAAATGGATTCTGTCAAAAACAGAAAGGTTGAACGAGAATATTGTTAAATTCATGGACGAGTACGAATTGACCAAGGCCTCAAGGCTTTTCTACGATTTCATGGACGATTTGTCCAACTGGTACATCAGGCGCTCCAGAAAAAGGTTCAGGGATGACAAGGGAGCCCAATCCACCCTTTATTACATTCTCCTTAAATTAAGCAAGCTGATTGCTCCTTTTATTCCTTTTGTCGCCGAAGACATGTTCCTTGAATTGGATAAAAGCAAAGAAAGCGTGCACTTGTGCGATTATCCTGAACCGAACAAGAAACATTTTAACGATAATCTGGAAAAAGAAATGGCCGAGGTGAGGAATATCGTCAATCTGGCCCTGGCCGAGAGGTCAAAGCAGGGAATCAAGGTGAGGCAGCCGCTGTTGTCAATCAAAACAAAGAAACAAATTAATCAAGAATTAATGGACCTTATCAAGGAGGAAATCAATGTCAAAGAAATCGTTTTCGACAAAAGCATTGAGAATGAAACAGAGCTAAACACGGAAATCACCCCTGAATTAAAGGAAGAAGGAACGGCCAGGGAAATCATCCGTCAGATTCAGCAAATGAGGAAAGAGCAGGGATTCGTTCCCAGGGACAATATAATCGTGCTCTACCAAAAATCAGGATTTTTTGATATGATATTATCAAAGAACAAGGACAAGATTCTGAAAGAAGTTTTAGCCGTTGACTTTAAGCAAGAAGACGCATTGGAAGGAAAGGAAATACGCATTGACGACGAAACAATAGTTTTAAAGATAATTAAGGAATAACATGGATAAAAATTTTTCTTTCCCGATCGAGAAGCCCGGGGAAAAAAAGGATTTCAGCTCTTCCTACATCAAGTTCAGGGACGCCAAAGGAAGAGAGAAAAAATTGGGCGACAAGGACTATTTCGAGGCCTTGAGAACAAAAGAAGACAGCAGGGACAGAGCGGCCAAGGAATTGGAGGGCCTGAAAATCCAGTCCTCGAAAAAGCCCGGTCAGCTGGAAATATTAAATAAAATACTGAAAAAAGATGAATAAAAAAATCGTTTTAATCCTATCCGCAGCCTTAATTTTAATTTTAGCCGTTTTTTTGTGGCAGAGAATGTCTTTTTCCAAGGAGGTTTTGAAGCTGGAAATATTCGGTCCGGACAAAGCCGCTCTGGGGGAAGAGCTGGAATACATGGTCAAGTTCAAGAACAACGGCTCAATCAGGATGGAGAACCCCGAGCTTTTCTTTGAGTTTCCCGAGGGCGCCATATTCGAGGGAGAGGGCAGAATAAAAAGAATGACTTCGGACCAGTTGGGAGGAGACATTTATCCCGGGGAAGAAAGAACTTTTAAGTTTATTGGCCGCCTTTTGGGCAAAGAGAACGAAACCAAAACAATCAAAGCCGTAATCAGCTTCCAGCCCAAGGATTTGAAGTCAAGAAACGAGGTATCCACCACCTTTACCACGATTCTTAACGAGATTCCCATTGATTTTTCCTTGGACATACCTTCCAAGACAGGAGCGGGCAAAGCTTTCACTTTTAAGATAAACTATTCTTCCAGCGTCAATTATCCTCTCAAGGATTTGTCCTGTATTATCCAGTATCCGGATGATTTTGAGTTTCTTTATTCCCAGCCCAAGGCCTTGGAAGACAGTCAGTGGGACATACCGATTCTGAACGAATTGGGAGCGGGCAAGATAGAAATATCCGGAATCTTGAACGGGGACCCCGGGGAGCAGGAAGTATTCAAGGCCAGAATAGGGGTTTGGCAGGCCGGCAACTTCATCCTTTTGAAAGAAGCCGTGAAAGGCGTGGAAATAGCTTCATCTTCTTTGTATTTGACCCAGAAGATAAACAATAACGAGGAATATGTCGCTTCTCCCGGAGACCAGCTTCATTACGAGGTGTTTTTCAGGAATTTGAGCGAAAATCCCATGACCAATCTGGTTATCATCGTCCGCTTGGAAGGAAACGGACTTGATTTGAATTCAATCAAAGCTCCTGATGGAAAGTTCCAGATAGGAGACAATTCCATTATCTGGGAGCAGGTCTCAGATTTGTCTTTCCTGGAGCCGGGCAAAGAGGGAAGGGTTGAGTTTTGGGTTAACGTTAAAGAGAAATGGACCATCAAGACTCTGGCGGAAAAGAACCCGGTTATCAAAAACAAGGTGACCGTTGGCGAGTCCCGTCAGGAATTCCTTACCAAAATCGGCACCAATCTTACGGCCGAACAAAAGCTTTACGCCGACGACAGGCATTTTGAAAACACGGGACCCTATCCTCTGGAAGCCGGACAAAAAACATATTTCACCATCGAATGGACAGCCACCTCTTCTTACAGCGATGTGGGCTTGGCCGTAATGAACACCATCCTGCCCGAGAGCGTCGTTTTTGAGGGAAAGGTCTGGCCCGAAGGCGTGGAATTGGAATATAATAAAGATACGAGCGAGCTGGTTTGGGTCGCGGGAACAGTGGAAGCCGGAGCCGGAACTTTGAAGCAGGCCAAGTCCTGCGCTTTCCAGCTTTCGGTTGAGCCCCAGACCACGGAACAGGACATAATTATTTTAGGTTCGGCTCAGATTTCCGGAATCGATGAGTGGACGGGAGAAAAGTTGACCGCCAAAACAGAAATGGTCTACGGAGAAGTAAAGAAATAACATGGATGTTTCGCGACAAAAACTTTTTAATTTCCTGATACTCGCTTTCGTCTTTCTTTTTTTCTTTTCCATCCCTTTGATAATTTTCAAGAACCTTCAAAAAACATTGCTTAATCTGGAAATCAGGGAGGACCTGGAAGAGCTGGGCATGTGGGCCGAGTTTTATAAAGACAAGTACGGAACATACGAGGGGATGGAAAAAGAAATGGAAATAGACAGGTTGGCAAAAACGCTTGATTACCTTAATGCCGATTTTTTCCTCATTATTGAAAGCAGGGGGAGGAAATTCTGTGCCAAAGCCAAGATTTTTGACAAAGAAATCAAGAACTGGTGCGTTGACAGCACCAAGTATGCCGGTTCAATCATTAACAATTGTGATTATGAAAAAGGAATCAAATGTGAATAACGAAAGCATGGAGAAAATGGTTTCCTTCGCCAAAAGGAAGGGTTTTGTCTTTCCCTCATCCGACATCTACGGCGGAATCGGAGGTTTTTACGATTTCGGTCCTTTGGGCGTGGAAATGAAGAACAACATCAAGAAAAGCTGGTGGAAAAGAATGGTCCAGGGAAGGGACGACGTGGTCGGCTTGGACAGCGCCATTATCATGAATCCGACGATTTGGGAGGCCTCCCTCCATACCGAGAACTTCTCCGACCCTTTGGCCGAATGCCGGGAATGCCACAAAAGATTCAGGGCAGACCATCTGGAAGACCGGGAAAAATGTCCCGAGTGCAACGGAGAACTGATTCCTCCCCGCCAGTTCAATCTGATGCTCAAGACCTTTATCGGTCCAATTGAAGACGAGGCGAGCAAGGCGTATCTAAGGCCGGAAACCGCCCAGGGAATATTCGTCAACTACAAGAACATTTTGGACACCCAGAGAGTAAAGCTTCCTTTCGGCATTGCCCAGATAGGCAAGGCCTTCCGCAACGAGATTACGCCCGGCAATTTCATTTTCCGGACCAGGGAATTCGAACAGATGGAAATGGAGTATTTCGTCAAAAAAGGCGAAGATGAAAAAGCCTTCAATTACTGGGTTGAAGAAAGAACGAAATGGTACATCGAGGACCTGGGCGTTAAAAAAGAAAACCTGAGAATAAGGAAACACGAGAAAGAAGAACTGGCCCATTACGCCAAAGGATGCGTTGACGTTGAATACAATTTCCCGGGAATCGGCTGGTCGGAAATAGAGGGCATTGCCAGCCGGACGGATTTCGACTTGAAGCAACACGAGAAATTTTCCGGCCAGGACCTTTCGTATTACGACAACGAGACAAAGGAAAAATTCATTCCTTTCGTTATTGAACCCTCGGCCGGCGTGGAAAGGGTGATGCTGGCCCTGCTTTGCGACGCTTATGAGGAAATAGAGGGGGGAAGAACCCGGACCACGGAGAAAACAAAGGAAACGGAAATTCTTTTGAAGCTGGATAAAAGAATTTCCCCGTTCCAGATAGCGGTTTTGCCTTTAGTCAAGAACAAAAAAGAACTTGGAGAAAAGGCCGCCGAAGTTTATCAATTGTTAAAGCCGCACTTCGTCTGCCAGTATGATGAAGTGGGAACAATAGGCAGAAGATACCGCAGGCAGGACGAATGCGGAACGCCTTTCGCCCTGACCATTGATTTCGACACCCTTAAAACAGAAGACGTTACGGTCAGGGACCGTGACACCATGCAGCAGGAAAGAATCAAGATATCCGAAATCGTCGAATATTTTAATAATAAATTCAGCCACTAAATATATGGTTAAAGCTCCGTATACTTTAAAAATCATTCTGCCCGTAATCGGCTGGGGATTTTTGTGCAGCTTTTTTTCCTACACTCTTATCTTGACCGTGGGAACCTTGGGAAGCGCTGTGGTCTGGAATTTTTTCCTTGTGGGCACTCCTCTCTTTTTGTCTGTTTCGGCCCTGTTTTTCTTTTTGAGATACGGTTTGGGAATGTTTTACGGCAAAGAGGCCAAGATAATAAATCATAACATCGGCAACGACAGGAAATTGAATCCCGGTTTATCCAAAGAAGAAATCAAAGAAACGCTCAAGGCTCTGGTTAATTTCTGCCGCAATGTTTATCTTTTTTCCTTTGCCTCGGGACTGCTGGCCGTGGCTTTCGTGACGCTGGGAATATCCCTTAAGGGAGGGGAATGGCCGGCGATTCTGGTGGTTTTGATTTCGGGTCTGACCGGGTTGTTTTTCTTTGTTCCTTTTAGCTTGTTTTTCTCACAGCACGTCGTTTTCCCTCTGATTAAGGAAAGCCGGGAGCTTCTTTTCAAAAAAAGAGAGAGCGTTGAAGGCGTCGTTCTTTCAAGCATCAAGGCCAAATTCTTTTTCCTTTTTCTTTTCCCCTTTTTTGCGGTTCTGGTGGTAATGGTTTGCGTCTATCCCATTGATTACAAAACCATTGTTCTTGCTTTGATCGGTCTGGCCATGGCTTTGATTATAGGGAGAGTTCTTTACGTCTATGTTTACCGTTCTTTTTCGGAAATAGACAAGTTCGGCCGAGCCCTGGACAAGGACGAAAAAAGCGTTTTCGTGGTTGGGAGCCTGGACAAGGAATTCGTTGATTTGGGAAATAATTTCAGCAAGCTGTCGGAAGAACTGTATTTGCTTAAAAAGGATTCCGAAGAATCGAAAAAAGAACTGCAGAAAAGAGTGACGGAGTTGGAAAAGTTTTTCAACCTGACCGTAGAGAGAGAACTGAAAATGGTGGAGCTTAAAAAGAAATTAAAAGAATGTTTAAAAAAACAATCCTCAAAAACGGATTAAGGATAATCACTGTTCCGGAGAAGAACAGCAAAGCCGCCACGGTTTTAGTCATGGTCGGGGCCGGCTCCAAATACGAGACCAGGAACCTTTCCGGACTTTCCCATTTTTTGGAGCACATGTTTTTCAAGGGAACAAAGAAGTTAAAGAGGCCCAGAGACGTGGCCGAGTTTTTGGACAAAATCGGAGGGGATTTCAATGCTTTCACCGGCGAGGAGTATACCGGCTATTACGCCAAAGTGAGCGCTGAACATCTTGATACGGCTTTAGTCTGGGTTTCAGATATCTTCCTCAATTCGCGCATTCCCTCAAAAGAGATTGAAAAAGAAAGAGGGGTGATTATTGAGGAGCTGAATATGTACAACGACAATCCCATGATGTACATCAGTCAGCTCTGGAAAGAAGTTCTTTTTGGAGACCAGCCGGCCGGATGGGATATTGGCGGAAGGAAAGAAACGGTTTCCAAGATAAAAAGGCAGGACATTCTCGACTACGTTTCTTCCCAATATACTTCGGAGAACGTAGTGGTGTGTGCGGCCGGTAAAATCAACGAAAAGGAAATAATCGAAAAGATTGAAAATATTTTCAACCAAATTAAAAAAGGAAAAGCCAAATCAAAAGCGAAGGTGAGGGACAGGGGGAAAGGACCCAGGGTTTTGATTCTTGAAAGAAAAACCGAACAGGTAAACCTGGCTTTGGGAGTAAAGGCTTATGACATGTTTCATAAGGATAGATACGCCGCCAATCTTTTGGCAATAATTCTGGGAGGAATGATGAGTTCGAGATTGTTTGTAAAAGTGAGGGAGAAGCTGGGAGCGGCGTATTACGTCAAGACCATTAACGAATCGGACACTGACAGCGGCTGGCTCTGCACTTTTTCCGGCGTGGACAATGCCAAGCTTTCCAAGGTGATTCAAACCATTATCAAAGAATACGGAAAAATGGCCGAAATTAAGGTAAATGAAAAAGAATTGAGAAAGGCCAGGGACTATTTAAAAGGAAAGATGGTTTTGGGATTGGAATCTTCCGACGCCAAGGCTTCTTTTTTCGGAACACAGGAATTATTGAGAAAAGAAATCATGACTCCGGAGCAGATTTTCGCCAAGATTGACGAGGTAACGATAAGCAGTATCCAGAGAGTGGCTAAAAACTTATTTAAAAAAGAAAACCTCAACCTGGCCTTAATCGGGCCGTTCAAAGACGATAATCAATTTAAAAAATTATTAAAGTTATGAAGCAAGAAATAGACAGAATAGACATTACCTGGTCGGCCATATTTAAATTCTTTTTCGTCCTGATTCTCCTTTATTTCATCTTTCTGGCCAGGGACGTTCTGGTCTGGACGCTCCTGGCCCTGATGATTTCTATTTTATTCAATCCCTTGATAGGTCTTCTGGAGAAGAGGAGGTTTCCCAGACCCGTGGCCGGATTCATGATTTACTTCGGCTTTCTTTTGATAATTTTCACTTTTGTCTATTTCCTGGCCCCGCCCATTCTCCTGGAAATCCAGAACTTCTACTCAAACTTCCACGGTTATCTGGAAATCCTGCCCCAGGTTCTGGCTGCCATAGGCTTTGAATTCGAAAACATCGCTTCTTTCGCCTTGACCCTGAAAGATACCCTGATTCAGGTCTCTGCCAATATTTTCGGTTTGGTCTCTTCCCTTTTCGGAAGCATCTTTGCCGGCGTCACCATTTTTTCTCTGGCCTTATTCTTTTCCATTGAAAGAAGCGATATTCTGAAGATGCTTAAAATAGCGTCGCCCAAAAGCTTGGAAGAAGACATCCTCAAGATTTGGGAGAGAAGCCAGGAAAAGGTTTCCAATTGGTTCGGCAGCAGGGTTTTATGCTCAATCGGCGTTTCTCTTCTTACTTTCCTTGCCTGCTATTTCTTGAAAATCAAGTTTGCGGTTTCTTTGTCTCTGGTTGCCGGGGCCTTGAACATCGTGCCTTTCCTGGGGCCGATTATCGCTGGAATTATCTTGGCCGTAGTGGCTTTATTCGACTCCTGGGCCAAAGCCCTGTGGATTATCATTCTTTCCGTCGTCATCCAACAGATAGACAATAACATCTTTACGCCGCTTTTCACCAAGAAAATGATAGGCGTTCCCACTTTTCTCATCCTGCTTTCCATCCTTGTCGGAGGCAAGTTGCTGGGAATCGTGGGCGCGGTTCTGGCCATTCCCCTGGTCGGAATATTCTACGAAACAATCAAATCATACTTTTTATCCAGGAAAAATTCATGAAAACCGTTTTCATATCAACAGCCATTGATTACGTTAATGCTTCGCCTCATCTGGGACACGCCATGGAGAAAATACAGGCCGATGTCATTGCCAGATACCACCGCTCTTTGAGAGACGAGGTTTTCTTTTTGAGCGGAACCGACGAGAACAGCCTGAAGAACGTCCAGAGCGCGGATAAGGAAGGAATGCCGGTCAAGGAACTGGTGGACAAGTACTACGAGAAATTCCACGGCTTAAAACAAGCCCTTAACCTTTCTTACGACGATTTCATCAGGACAACCGAAGAAAGGCACATCAAAGGAGTGCAAAAGCTCTGGCAGCAGTGCGCCAAAGACATTTTCAAGAAGAAATACAAAGGCCTTTATTGCGTGGGTTGCGAAGAATTCTACAAAGAGCAGGAGCTGGAGAACGGCTTGTGCCCCGAGCACAAGAAGCCCCTGGAATTGGTCGAGGAGGAGAATTACTTTTTCAAACTGGCCCAGTATCAGGATAAATTAAAGGAATTAATAACCAAAGAGACTATCAGAATCGTTCCCGAAACAAAGAAAAACGAAGTTTTAAGATTCATTGATTCCGGCCTGGAAGATTTCTGCATTTCCAGGTCAGCCGACAGGGCCAAGGGCTGGGGCATAGACGTTCCCAACGACCCGAGTCAGAAAATCTGGGTCTGGTTCGACGCTTTGGCCAACTATATCACTGCCTTGGGATACGGCAGCGATGACGAGTCCGAGTTCAACCGCTTCTGGCAGAATAACGATAACAAGCTTCACGTCATCGGCAAAGGCATTACCAGGTTCCACGCCGTTTACTGGCCGGTCATGCTTTTGTCAGCCGATATTTCTTTGCCCCGTACCATTTTCATTCACGGCTACATCACTGCCAACGGACAAAAAATGTCCAAGAGCATCGGCAATGTGGTTGACCCTTTTGAGTTGGTGAACAAATATGGAACCGACAGCGTCAGATATTTTCTTTTAAGGGAGGTTCCCGCCCTGGGGGACGGGGATTTCACTTACGAGAAGTTTGAGAAAAGATACAACGATGATTTGGCTTCGGGTTTGGGCAATCTGTTTTCCAGGGTCGTGGCCATGGTTGAGAAGCAGGGAGAGCTGAAAATTCAACCCAATGAATTCACCCTGAAAGAAGTGGAAGAAACTCGGGGAAAGTACAGGGAAAAGATTGTTTGCTTCAACGAAGCATTGGCAATCGTTTGGGAATTGATTTCTTCCTGCGACAAATACATTGACAGGGAAAAGCCCTGGGAAATCAAGGACGAGGAAAAGAAAAAAGAAGTCTTTTCCAACCTTTTATTCTCTTTGAAAAACATTGCCGAAATGATTCATCCTTTTATGCCCGGAACCGCGGAAAAGATGAAAGAACAGCTGGGAGAAGAAAACGGAACTTTCGTGGTTAAAAAAAGACAAGCTTTATTTCCAAGATTATGAGCAACAAATCTTTCACCTTAATCGAGATATTGGTAGTAATAGTGATAATCGGAATCCTTTCCGCTTTCATTATTGTTTCCATGGCCGGGGTTTCGGACAAAGCCAGGATTGCCAAGGGACAGGCTTTCTCCAATTCCTTAAAGAATTCTCTATTAATGAATTTGGTTTCCGAGTGGAAGCTTGACGGAAACGCCGACGACAGCTGGTCTGGGGAAAATGGAACCTTGGTGGGCCCTCCTACATCGGTTGTAAGCTGCGTCCAGAACTCCTGCTATAGCTTTGATGGAAACGACTATGTCTGGATAGCCGATGACCCTGTCTTTAACTTCGGAACCAAGATGAGCGCATTTGTGTGGGTGAAGGGAGGGGCGCAAACCAGTACGGGGGTATTTGGCCAGTGGGATACGGGAATCAATCAGAGGGGGTGGTCGGTAGTTACTTACTCTGGTTCTCCCGCAACCAGAATGGTGGTTTGGCTGGATGACGATGGAACGTCTGGCGCCGGTCATTATGAATACTGGACATCTAATGCCTCTGTTCTTGACAACAAATGGCATTTATTCGGGTTTACGTGGAACAACGGAACGTTTTTAATGTATGTCGACGGCCAATCAGCATCTTTTACGTCCGGCGGTAGCTTAACGTCCAGCTCTATCTGGAATTCAACAGCCAATTTAACCATCAGCTGTTTGTTGGCGAGCGGATCTCCCACGGCTTATTTTACCGGCCAGATAGACGAAGTCAGGCTATATAACGAACCCATTCCGACCTCTCAAGTCCGGCAAAACTACTATTCCGGTCTGAACAGGCTTTTGGCGAACAAAGAAATGGAAACAAAAGAGTTTTCTTTAAGGTTAACCGAACTAATCGGCCAAAATGATTGATACCCACGCCCATTTGAATTTTTCCCAGTTCGACAAAGACAGGAAAGAAGTGATTTCCGAATGTTTGAAAAACAACATAGCCGTTATTAATGTCGGAATTGATTATCAATCATCCAAAGAAGTGATTGGGATGGCCGAAGAATACGAAGCGGGAATTTACGCCTCAATCGGCCTTCATCCCTTGGATGCGGACCAGGGTTTTGATTCTGAAAAATACAAAGACTTGAATTGCGACAAAGTTGTGGCAGTCGGAGAGACGGGCCTGGATTACTGGTACAAGCCCAAAGGAAAAGCAAAAAGAGAATCATACAAAGAGAAACAAAAAGAGATATTCGTTAAGCAGGTCGCCCTGGCCGAGGAATTGGACCTTCCTCTAATCATTCATTGCCGCGTTGCTTTTGACGATGCCTACGATATTTTGAAACAGAAAAAGCTCAAAGGTGTTCTGCATTGCTTTACCGGAAGCTTGCTTGACTTGGAGAGGTTTCTGGATTTGGGGTATTTCATCGGAGTCAACGGCATTATTTTCAAGATGGATTTGAGGGAAGTAATTGAAAAAACTCCCCTGAACAGGATTCTTCTGGAAACCGATTGTCCTTTTCTTTCTCCGCCCGGTTTTGACCAGAGAAACAGCCCTTTGTCCCTTAAATACATCGGAGAAGAAGTGGCGAGAATAAAAAACATTGCTTTGGAAGAGGTTCTGGACAAAACCCAGAACAATGCCAAGGTTTTATTTAACAAGTTATGAGCGAAGAAAAGAAAAAAGTAGGAGCGGGATTCGGCGTAATGATTCTCAGGCAAGGAAAGGTTCTTCTCGGAAGGAGGCATTCTGATCCCGACAAAGCCGGTTCCGAGCTGCGCGGAGAAGGGAGTTGGACCATGCCCGGAGGCAAGTTTGAGTTCGGAGAGTCTTTTGAACAAGGAGCGAAACGGGAAGTCAAAGAGGAAACAGGACTTCAGCTCAACGAAGCGAGAATAATCTGCGTTAACAACGACAAGAATGAATACGCTCATTTTATCACAATAGGATTTTTCTCCGAGAATTTCAGCGGAGAGCCTAAAGTCATGGAGCCGGACGAAATCATGGAATGGCGATGGTTCGACCTTGACGACCTGCCAGTCCCTCTTTATTTCCCCAGCGCCGAGATTTTGGAGTGCTACGGGAAGAAATTGTTCTATCTGTCGCAGTAATTTTAGCTGAAATGGGCCCTGATAAGGGGTCTTTTATTTTTCTTTTTCCTGTGTTATTGTTATACCATATGATACCCGAAACATTGTTTTTAGTGAGAAAGGTGCTCTTTGGGCCGGTTTTGGGATTTTCCGTGTATTTTGTTCTGTTTTTCTCAAAGCCGATACTGGAGAGTGGCCTGAAAAGGAAATTCAACGACGACGCATATTTTTGGTTCATTATCTTTTTTTCCGTGGTTATCGGCATAATGTCCGTGGGAATTATTTAGTTTATGGCCTACCAATTTAAAGAAATTGATAAAAAATGGCAGGAGCGCTGGGAAAAGAACAACGCCTACAAGACCGAGGATTTTTCTTCACCCAAGTTTTACGTTCTGGACATGTTCCCTTATCCATCCGGCCAGGGACTGCACGTCGGGCATTTCAAGGGATACGTGGCCACTGACATAGTCGCCCGTTTGAAAAGAATGAAAGGCTTTAACGTTCTCCATCCCATTGGCTGGGACGCTTTCGGCTTGCCGGCCGAGAACTATGCCATCAAGACCGGAATCCATCCGGAAATCACCACCAAGAAGAACATCGACAATATTAAGAACCAGATGAAAATCACCGGACTCAGCTATGACTGGTCAAGGGAAGTCAACACTACCGACCCTGATTATTACAAGTGGACCCAGTGGATTTTCCTTCAGCTTTTCAAGAAAGGCCTTGCTTACAAAAAAGTTCTGCCCATAAACTGGTGTCCTTCCTGCAAAACAGGACTGGCTAACGAAGAAGTTGTTGACGGCAAGTGCGAGAGATGCGGAACCGAAACCGGAAAAAAAGACATTGAACAATGGGTTTTGAAAATAACCGATTACGCAGAGCGGCTTCTTAAAGACTTGGAAGACCTGGACTGGCCGGACAAAATCAAGGAAATGCAGAAAAGCTGGATAGGCCGAAGCGAGGGATGGGAGCTGGTTTTTAAAATCAAAGACAGCATCTTTGACATCCCGGTTTTCACGACCCGGTCCGACACTCTTTTCGGCTGCACTTATCTGGTTCTGGCTCCCGAGCATCCGATTATCAAAGACCTGGAAATAGACATTGAAAACCCGGACGAGGTTTCTTTGTATCTGGAGAAGGCCGCAATTAAGAGCGAAAGAGAAAGAATCAGCGAAGTCAAAGACAAGACCGGGGTGGAGCTGAAGGGCATAAAAGTCGTTAATCCGATAAACAACAAAGAGATTCCTGTTTTTGCGGCCGATTACGTTTTGGGCCACTACGGCACCGGAGCGGTGATGGCCGTTCCGGCTCATGACGAGAGGGATTTCGAGTTCGCCAAGAAATACAATCTGGAAATCGCCTGGACCATAAAACCGAAACAAGAAGAAGTCGATAAAAACAAAGCCTTTGTCGAAGATGGCGTTCTTTTCAACTCAGGAGAATTCAGCGGACTGGATTCCGACGAGGCCAGGGAAAAAATCGGAGAGCATTTGTCAAAGAAGAATCTGGCCGAGAAGAAAACATATTACAAATTAAGGGACTGGATATTTTCCAGGCAGAGATATTGGGGCGAGCCCATACCCCTCATCAATTGCGAGAAATGCGGAACAATTCCCTTGAAAGAAGAAGATTTGCCCTTAGAGCTTCCTCATGTCGAGAAATATCAACCCACGGGAACGGGCGAATCACCTTTGGCCGCCATAGAAGAATGGGTGAATGTCAAATGCCCCAAATGCGGGGGAAGAGCCAGAAGAGAAACCAACACCATGCCCCAGTGGGCCGGCAGTTCCTGGTATTATTTAAGGTTTATTGACCCCAAGAACGGTAAGGGGCTGGTTGATAAAGACAAAGAAAAGTTTTTCATGCCGGTTGATTTGTACGTGGGCGGGGCAGAACACGCTGTTCTTCACTTGCTCTACGCCAGGTTCTGGCACAAGTTTCTCTATGATCTGAAGCTGGTTTCCACCAAGGAGCCGTTTAAGAAGCTTATGAGCGTTGGCTTGGTCTTGGCTGCTGACGGCCAGAAAATGTCCAAGTCCAGAGGCAATGTGGTTTCTCCGGATGAAATCGTTGAGAAATATGGTGCTGACACGTTAAGGATTTACGAAATGTTTATGGGGCCTTTCAGCGAACCAATCGGCTGGAGCGAGAACGGGGTTAAAGGGGTTTATAAGTTTTTGAACCGGATTTGGAATTTTTCAATTAAAAACAAGGACAGCAAGGAAAGCTCTGGGGAATTGGTTGCGGAAGTTAATAAGCTGAACAAAAAAGTTTCCGAAGATTTGGAAAAGATGAAGTTCAACACCTCAATCGCTTTTTTCATGGAGTTTTTGAATTTTGCCGAAAACAAACAGGCGGGCAGGGATATTATTGAAAGGACGCTCGTTTTGCTTTCTCCTTTCGCTCCCCATATTTGCGAAGAGCTTTGGGAAATTCTGGGAAACAAAGAAAGCATTTTGAAGCGGAAATGGCCGGAATACGACAAGAATCTTATTAAAGAAGAAAGAATGGAACTGGTGGTCCAGATTAACGGCAAGGTCAGGGACAAGATACAAGCCGAGAGCGATTTGTCCGAAGAAGAAATCAAAGAAATCGTTTTTCAAAACGAAAAGGTCAAAAAATGGACAGAGGGCAGGGAAATTACTAGGTTTTTGTTCGTCCCGCCCTCGCTGGTAAATATTGTGGTTAAGTAGCATGTGTGGAATTGTCGGGTATATAGGAAATAAAAAAGCGCTGCCCATAGTGCTGTCGGGATTGGAGAGACTGGAATACAGGGGATACGACAGTTTCGGTTTTTGCGTTCTGGGAAAAGAAAAATTTCTTTACAAAGAAGCGGGTAAAATTTCTAAAGCTGAAGAAGTGAGAGGTTTTGACTGGGAGGGAACCGTGGGCATTTCCCATACCCGCTGGGCCACTACCGGCGAGGTCACCAGAGAAAACGCTCATCCCCATTGCGACTGCAAAGAAGAGATATTCGTCGTTCACAACGGAATCATCGAGAATTACAAGCAGTTGAAGGAAAAACTAATCAAAGAGGGGCATGTTTTCAGGTCAGAGACGGATACGGAAGTAATCGCCCATTTGATTGAAAAGCACTTCCGGGGAAACCTGGAAGAAGCGGTTATGAAAGCATTGAAAGAGGTGAGGGGAACTTACGGCCTAGCCGTTGTTTCCACCAGAGACCCTGATAAAATCGTGGCCGCCCGCTTGTCTTCGCCCTTGATTATCGGAGTGAACAACAATGAATTTTTGATTGCTTCTGACCCTTCGGCAGTCATCACCACCACCAAGCAGATTATTTTTCTTGAAGACAACGAGATAGCTGTTTTGAAAAGGGACGGCCTTACCATTCTTAAAGAAGAAAAAGAGCGTCAAAAAGAACCGGAAACCATTGATTGGGATGTCGAGCAGTCGGAAAAAGGAGGATACAAGCATTTTATGCTGAAAGAAATCATGGAGGAGCCAAATGTAATAGAAGATGCCATGAGAGGAAGACTGCTTTTGGAACAAGGCAACGTGAAATTGGGAGGCCTGGAATTCGTTCAGACAAAATTGAGAAAGATAGACAATTTGTTCTTGATCGGCTGCGGCACCGCTTACTACGCCTGCCGGACAGGGGAATATATGCTTGAAGAATACGCCGATTTGCTGGTTCAAACAGACATCGGCTCCGAGTTCAGGTACAGAAAGCCGATTATCAACAAGAACACCGCTGCCATTTTCATTTCCCAGTCGGGAGAAACAGCCGATACTTTAGCCGCTTTGAGAGAAATGAAAGAAAAAGGAGTTTTGTCTTTGGGGATCACCAACGTGGTCGGTTCTTCCCAGGCCAGGGAAACCGATGCAGGAGTTTACACCCGTTCCGGACCGGAAATTGCGGTTGCTTCCACCAAAGCCCTGCTCGGCCAGCTGACCATTCTGGCTATGATTACCGTGTATCTGGGCAGGCAGAGGAATATGTCCCTGATAATGGGCAAGAGAATCGTTTCCGAAATACAGAAACTGCCCCAACTGGCCAGAGAAATTTTGAAGCAAAAAGAAGAAATAAAAAGAATCGCGGAAAAATATAACAAATACAGGGACTTCTGGTTTATCGGCAGAAAGTACAATTATCCCATTGCCTTGGAGGGCGCCTTGAAACTGAAAGAGATTTCCTATGTTCACGCCGAAGGAGTGGCCGGGGGAGAATTAAAGCACGGACCTTTGGCTCTGGTTGACGAGAATTGCCCGACCGTTGCCATCTGTCCCACTGATTCGGTTTATGAAAAAATGGTCGCCAATATTGAGGAGATTAAGGCAAGGAAAGGTAAGGTGATAGCTGTCGCCACCGAGGGGAACGAGAAGATAAAGGAAATCGTTGACGATGTTATATATATTCCCAAAACACTGGAAATGCTGACGCCTATCCTTTCCGTTATTCCTCTTCACTTTTTCGCCTACTATTTTGCCGACTCTCTGGACAGGGACGTGGACAAGCCGAAGAATTTGGCCAAGAGCGTGACTGTTGAATGATTATTTGATACAATCAATCAATGAATAAATCCTTCACCCTCATCGAAATACTGGTGGTCATCGTCATAGTCGGAATCCTTTCCGCTTTCATTATCGTTGGCATGGCCGGAGTCTCGGAAAAAGCCGCCATTGCCAAAGGACAGGCGTTTGCCGGTTCTTTGAAAAATTCTTTATTATTGAATTTGGTTTCGGAATGGAAGCTTGACCAGGTTAACATTCCTGCCGTCAATCAAACGCCAGATGATTGGAGTGCCAATAATTGTACTCTTGTTGGGCCGAGTGGTTCCCAAAACTTGCCTCAACTACAAACATCGGGATGCGTGTCTGGTAATTGTTTTCTGTTCGACGGCACAGACGACTATTTAAATTGCGGAACCGGAGCAAATTTAAACATTAGAGATGCGATTACGATTGAAGCATGGGTTAAAGAAGTAAGTCATAAAAATTTTGCCGGAATTGTGGAGAAAGGAGACAAATATGTAGTTCTTTCTCGTTCTTCTTCTCCTTTTTCTTATTATTTCATCTTAAGAGACGTTGACGCGGGCAATAATTATGCAAATATGGTTTCCGCTGTTCCCTTGGAGCAGTGGGCTCATCTGGTGGCAACATGGACCAAGGGTTCCGCCATGAAGATGTATTTAAACGGTGTTTTAGATGTCACGGGCGATGTTTGTAATAAACAAATAGCGGATACTGCGGGGGGGCCTTTAAGAATCGGGGAGTTTAATAGTTCAAGTTATGCCTTTAACGGTTTCATAGACAATGTTCGTATATATAGCGAAGCCGTTCCCGTTTCCCAAATCCAGCAAAGCTATTATGTTGGTCTAATCAGGTTATTATTCAACAAAGGTATTTCTTTCGAAGAATATCAACAAAGGTTGGGAGAATTAAAAAGTTATTTAGTTAAAAAATGAACACAAATGATTTTTCAATTTTAATAGGCGGAGCGGCTGGTCAAGGATCAAGGAAGGCCGGCTTGATTGTTGCCAAGATTTTCAACAGTCTGGGCTACGGGATTTTGATTTACGACGATTATCAATCCCTAATAAGGGGCGGGCACAGTTTTTCTTTAATCAGGGTTTCCGAGAAAGAGTCTCTTTCCCATTCTCGGTCAATTGATTTTCTCTTGGCTCTGGACCAAAGGACGATTGAAGAGCACGAGGGGGACTTGAATAAGGAGGGAGTGATTGTTTTTAACAAAGACAGGATTAAAAACAGCAAGGGAACGGGAATCGCCATTGAAGCCATTGTCAAAGAGTGCGGAGGTATTCCTATTATGGCCAATATCGCCCTGATTGGGGGATTTGCCAAAATAACGGGCATTGAATGGGAAGTTTTGGAGCAGGTCTTAAGGAAAGAAATTGGAAGGGAAATCGAAAAGAATCTTGAAATAGCCCAAAAAGCTTTTGACAATGCTCAATCAATTATTGAAATCAAGAAACTGAAAAACAATCCCCGACCCCTTTTGACCGGAAACGAGGCAGTGGCTTTTGGGGGGGTCAAGGCTGGTTTGGAAATTTATTATGCTTATCCCATGACTCCGGCAACAGGCATTCTTCATTATCTGGCCGAGCATAATCAGGATTTGAATGTCTGCGTTTCCCAACTGGAAAACGAAATAGCGATTATTAACGCGGCTATCGGTTCTGCTTATGCGGGTAAGCGTTCCATGGTCGGGACTTCGGGCGGAGGATTCGCCTTGATGACCGAGGCCTTGAGTCTGGCAGTCCAGGCGGAAACGCCCGTGGTGATAGTGGAAAGCCAGCGACCTGGTCCGGCTTCGGGAGTCCCCACCTATCAAGCCCAGGGAGACCTTCTTTTTTCTCTTTTCGCCGGCCATGGAGACATCGTGAAATTCGTCGTTGCTCCGGGCGACGCCAACGAAGCTTTTTACTGGACGGCCAGGGCAATGAATCTGGCCTGGAAATATCAGACGCCGGTGATTGTTCTGATTGATAAAGAATTGTCGGAGAGCACCTACAGCTTCAATGAAGAAGAAATTAAAAAGGAAGAAGGAAGGACGTGGGACGGAAAAGGGGAATACAAAAGATATCTTGATTTAAAAGACGGCATTTCCCCAGTGGCTTTCCCGGGCAGTAAAGGAGTCGTCAAAGCCACGAGCTATGAACACGATGAATTCGGAATTACCACGGAAGATGCGGAAGCCGTCAAGAAAATGCAGGAAAAAAGAATGAAAAAATTCGAGTTAATGAGAGAAGAGGCGGAAAAAATACAATCAGTCAATGTTTTTGGAAATCTTAAATCAAAAACAGCAATTGTTTGTTTCGGCTCCACCAAGGGCGTGGCCAGGGAAGCAGCCGAAGGACTGGAGCTGAAAATGGTCCAGCCCCTGATTCTTGAGCCGTTTCCAAAAGAGCAAGTGGAAAAAGCCTTGATGGGCTCGGAGAAAATAATTTGCGTGGAGAACAATGCTTCGGGGCAGCTGGCTAAGCTTCTTTCCTGTCACGGAATAAGCGTTGGTGAAAAAGTATTGAAATATGACGGCCGGCCCTTCTTTAAAGAG
The DNA here is from genome assembly GCA_002452735.1 of Patescibacteria group bacterium UBA6805. Lineage (GTDB taxonomy): Bacteria > Patescibacteriota > Minisyncoccia > Minisyncoccales > Minisyncoccaceae > Microsyncoccus. The sequence continues at coordinate 32,495 of DKFD01000002.1, forward strand.
GAATTGGAAGAAAAAATTAAAAAATTTATTTAACCCATTTATGGAAAACTTAGAAACATATTGTTCCAATACTTGGTGTCCGGGCTGCGGTAATTTCGGAGTTTTGGCAGCGGTCAAAAAAGCAGTCAATTCTCTGCTCTCCCAGGGCGCTAAAAAAGAAAACATTGTTCTGGTTTCCGATATCGGTTGCAGTTCTAAATCCACGGATTATCTGGATTTGAACAGTTTTGATTCCCTTCACGGCCGTTCCATTGCCACTGCTTTGGGTGTTGCTTTGGCCAATCCCGAGTTGAAAGTGGTTGTTTTTATCGGCGATGGAGGAGCTTTGAACGAGGGCGTCGCCCATTTGATTCATACGGCCAAAAGGAATTCCAATGTTACCGTTTTAATGCATAATAACCGTCTTTTCGCTTTGACCACGGGCCAGTTCACCGCTGTCTCTCCCAAGGGACTGAAAGGAAAATCAACTCCCGAAGGCGTAACCGAAGAGCCGATCAATCCTCTGGAGTTGATGCTTTCTGCCAAAGCGTCCTTTATTGCCAGGAGCTATTCGTCCAAGATAGACCACTTGGCTTCTTTGATTGAAAAAGCGATAAAGCACGAAGGGTTTAGCTTTATCGAGATTCTCCAGCCCTGTATTTCTTTTTTCAACAATTTCCAGTTTTACAACGAGAAAGTTTACGAGGTTGAAGAAAAGGAAAGGACAAAGGAGGAAGCGAGAAAGCTGATTGAAGAGTGGAACTATAACGGCGAAGGGAGGATACCCTTGGGCCTCCTTTATTCGGAAAAGAGGGAAACGTACGAAAGCTCGATTAATAAATTGATTAAAGGAAAAGAACCCGACATTAAAAAATGTTTGCAAGCCCATTTTTAAGGAAAACAAAAAAGATTATCTGCTTCGGCGGGGGCAATGCCATGCCCGCTACGGTCCTCAGGGGATTAAAAGAAAAAGACGCGGAGATAACTGCGGTTTGTTCGGTTCTGGATTCCGGCGGTTCTTCGGGAAGACTGAGAAAGGAGTACGGCATTATTTCCCCCGGCGACTTGAGAAGGGCTTTTTTGGAACTTTCGGATTTTTCCTTTGAAGACAAGAAATTGCTTAATTATCGTTTTGGGGAAGGGGAACTGAAAGGCCACAATCTGGGCAATATGGTTTTTTTGGCCCTGTGCCTGAATAAGGATAATTACCACGAAGTTTTTGAAAAGCTCAATAAATTGCTGGACGAAAAATACAAGATACTTCCTTCAACCATTCATCCCTCCGAGCTGGTGGCTGTTTTGGAAAATGGAGAAGAGATTGTGGGCGAGACAAAAATTGATATTCCTCAACATAACACCGGGCTAAAAATCAAAAAAGTGTTTTTGAGGCCGGTAGTGGGCGCTTGTCCACAAACCATAAGAAGAATAAAGAAGGCGGACATGGTGATTATCGGCCCGGGAGATATTTTTTCTTCTTTGATGCAGATTTTTTTGGTGGAAGGAATCTCCGGGGCGATAAAAAACAGCAAGGCCAAAAGAGTTTATATCGCCAATCTCATGACCAAGGATGGAGAGTCAAACGGGTTTAGTGTCGAGGACTTTGCCGCAGAAATGGAAAAATATCTGCAATGCCCGCTTGATTGCGTAATTTTCAACAATAAAAACCCCGGAGAAGAACGGGTGAAAAAATACAAAGAAAAGCACAAAGAATTGCTGGGGTTGTCTCTGTGCTCTTCTTCTTTGCCTAAGTTTCTGGGAAGGGATATAATAAAGGAAGAAGGAGATGTCGTTCACGACCCCCAAAAATTAGCCAATGTTATTTTTAATTTAATGTAAACATGCAAGCAGTAATCCTCGCTGCGGGAAAAGGAACAAGGTTCGAGCCATTGTCTTTGACCAATCCAAAGCCGCTTTTTTCAGTTATGGGAGAATCCATTCTGGAGCACAACTTGAAAGAATTGAAAGGATTGATCAATGAAGCGATTATCATTTTCGGACACAAAGGAGAATTAATCAAGGAAAAAATCAAGGATGAATTCGAGGGCATAAAGATAAGATATGTTTTACAGGAGGAGATAAGCGGTACGGGCAGCGGAGTCAAGCTGGCTTGCCCTTTTCTCAAAGACAAGTTTATTGTTTTAAACAGCGACGATTTTTATTTCAAAGAAGACATTAAGAAGGTTTTGGAAAAATTTCCCTGTATTCTGGCCAAAGAGCATGAGAGCCCTTCCGGCTTCGGCGTGGTTCTGGAAAAAGACGGACTGGTGAAGGAGCTGATTGAAAAGCCGGAAAAGCCGGTTTCTAATCTGGTGAACACGGGCCTGTATTTTCTGCCCAAAAGCATTCTGGAAGCGCAAGTCGAAAAATCACAAAGGGGAGAGTACGAATTCACGGATTTCATCAAAAATTTCATCAGCCATAACAATCTTTATTTAATAAAAGCCAAGGCCTGGTTTCCCGCTTCTTATCCCTGGGATGTTTTTGAGGCCTTGGAATATCTTTTTCAGGCCAGAAGGGCGGAGAATAGGGGCGAGAAAGAAAAAAACGTGGTTGTTAAGGGAAAAGTCATCATCGGCCCGGGAACGCTCATCAAGAGCGGTTCATACATTGAGGGGCCGGTGTATATAGGAAAGAACTGCGTTATCGGCCCTAATTGTTATCTGAGGCAGATGGCAATAATCGGGGATAACTGCAGAATAGGGCAGGCAGTGGAAATCAAAAACTCGATAATAGGAGACAATACCAATATCAGCCACTTGTCGTACGTGGGTGATTCAATAATCGGCTTGAACTGCAATCTGGGGGCCGGAACAATCACCGCCAACTTAAGGCATGACAATGGTACTGTTAAAACAATGGTCAAGGGTCAAGCAATCAATACCAAAAGAAAGAAGCTCGGAACAATCGTCGGCGACGGGGTAAAAACAGGAATCGGCACCTTCATTTATCCCGGCCGGAAAATATGGCCGGCCAAGACGACTCTGCCCGGCGAAAAAGTGGACAAAGACATGATATAAATAAAAATGCTCACTGGGTGGTGAGCATGGATTTTTTTTCAGTGAACCTTCCACTTTCTCTGGAAATCATTTCTCCTTCGACAATGAGAGCGTTTTTGATTGTCCGGCCCTGGGGGTCGATTCTGTTAAGGAAACCCATTGCCTGGTTGTTGTTTTCAAACGGACCGTACATGTCGCAAGCCTGCCAAGTCGGTTTTTCCGGACTGGAGTTAAGCGGGTAGAGTGAAAGTACAAACTTCTTTTTCATCTTTTCACCTTTAAAATAACCAATAAATTGATATCATAAAAAGGGTCAACAGTCAATCTGTGCCGAAGGTGGGAGTTGAACCCACACGAGATTGCTCTCATAGCATTTTGAGTGCTACGCGTATGCCAGTTCCGCCACTTCGGCCCAACTATGTATTTAGCATAAAAAACGGCATTTGTAAATTTTTTCTTTTAGTGGTAAAATTATCTTAATGAACAGGGTAATTGCCATAGCCAATCAAAAAGGAGGAGTGGGAAAAACAGCCATTGCCGTCAATCTTCCCGTTTTTCTGACCGCTTTCGGCAAGAAAGTTCTTCTGGTTGACGTCGACCCCCAGGCCAATGCCACTTTTTCCTTGGGAATCAAGCCCAAAGACCTGTCCGTTTCTTTGTATGAAGCTCTTTTAGGGCAGATTTCGCCCAAAGAGATAATCAAAAGAACCCCCTTTCTGGCCTTTGATTTGATGCCCACTTCCTACAATTTGGCCGGAGCCAATATTGAATTGATTAATTTGAAAGACAGGGAGTTCAAACTGAAAGAAATTTTGGACAAAGTTAAGAACGACTACGATTTTGTGTTGGTTGACTGTCCTCCCAGTCTGGGAATTCTTACCATCAACGGTTTGGTTGCCGCTGACGAGGTTTTGATTCCGGTTCAGTGCGAATACCTGGCTTTGGAGGGCTTAGAGCAATTGCTTTCCAACATCAAGCTGATTAACGAGAACATGGAAAGAGATATCAAGATATTGGGTTCGGTTTTGACAATGTACAATAGACGGAACAGGGTTTCGCAGAAAATCGCCAAGGATTTGAGAAGAACTTTTCCTGGATACGTTTTTGACACCATTATTCCCAGAACGGTCGCTTTGTCGGAATCTCCTGTCGGAGGGAAAACCATATTAAGGTCAGCTCCCAATTCTTCCGCCGTCCACGCTTTCCGGGAGTTGGCGAGAGAGATAATAGCTAAGGAGGGGCAATGAACAAATCTTTCACCTTGATTGAAATACTGGTGGTAATCGTCATTATTGGAATCATTTCCGCCTTCATTATCGTTTCCATGGCCGGGGTTTCAGACAAGGCAAACGTTGCCAAAGGCCAGGCATTCTCCAATTCATTGAAGAATTCGCTTTTAATGAATTTGGCGTCGGAATGGAAATTTAACGGGCCGACTGCGGCAGGAAGTCCAGCGACAATCGACGACATTAAAGATTCTTGGGCAGCAGTGAATAACGGCACCTTGTGCGCGGCCGGAGGAATTTACCCCCATCCCACCCCCACAGTCAGATCCGGCGCCGATTGTATCTCCGGCTCTTGTTTGGAATTTGATAATATTGACGACCAGTTCTATGTCAGCAATCCAAATTTAAGATATGCCGGTGCGGGAATGACTCTGGAAGCATGGATAAAGATAAATTCAACTACAAGCAATTCGGCATATATTTTTAGCAAGCCCTGGAATGGAAACGGCTATTATAATTATTATTTTTACTACAACGGTACATCGCTTTATTTCTTCTTGGGAGGGGATACAGGACAGAACAAATCCATTACCGTTCCCAATGTTCAAAAAAACAAATGGTATAACGTGGTGGCTACGGTTAACGCCGACAAATTAATGAGAATTTATGTGAACGGGGTTTTGGGCGTCAGCGACACGCACGCCATCACCACCTGGATTCCTTCGGCCGGCGGCGGGGACCAAAATCGGGCATTATCAATAGGCCATCTTTATCAATGCGATCAATCTGTGCCCGACAGAATCTTCCACGGCCATATGGACGAATTAAAATATTTTACCGAAGCTTTGCCGGCGTCCAAAATCCAAGAAAATTATTATGCCGGAATTAATAAGTTGGAGGCGAATAATTTTTTCAGAACAAACGAATATTTTGACAGAATCGCCGAGTTGAGAGATAATTTAGTAAATAATTAAATTTAGACGCATGATTGGAAAAGGCCTGGAATCGTTGATTCCCAAAAAAGAACAGAACAGGGAAGTAGGCCGGGAGCCGGCCAAGGATTTTATCTTTTGGATTGAGATTGACAAAATCAAACCCAATCCATTCCAACCAAGAAAAGAGTTTAACGAGCAAGAGCTTGTTTCTCTTTCGGATTCAATCAAGAAATACGGGCTTTTGCAGCCGATTATAGTCAATAAAATGGAAAGAAGAACCGGTTCCGGAGGCATGGTGGCCGAATATCAGATCATTGCCGGAGAAAGAAGATGGAAGGCCTCAAAGAGAGCGGGACTAAGGCAGATACCGGTAATCATCAAAGAAAGGTCAAGCCAGGAAAAATTGGAAATGGCTCTGATTGAGAACGTCCAGAGAAAAGACCTCAATCCTGTTGACAAAGCCAAGGCCTTTGAGCGCCTAAGAAGCGAATTCGGGCTTTTAGACAAAGAGATAGCCCAAATGGTGGGGGCGAGCCGTGAGGCCGTGGTAAACACTTTAAGAATTTTATCCTTGTCCGAAGAAATCAAAGGTGCGTTAAGGGCGGAGAAAATATCCGAAGGCCATGCCCGGGCTCTTTTGGGGGTCAAAGACGAAAGACAAAGAAAAAATCTGTTTGAAGAAATTTTAAAGAACAATTATTCGGTAAGAGAGGTTGAGAAAAAAGCCAAGGGAGACAAACCAATCAAAATTGACAAAACAATAGCCAATAAGGACTTTTTGGAAAAAAAACTCAAAGAATTGTTCGGTCACAGCAGGATTAAGCTGGAAAAGAAAAAAGACAAGATTCAGTTTGTCGCCGATTTTGAATCAGAGGAAGACGTTAAAAGGTGGATTAAGAAAATAATGTACCGCGAGTAGAGGAGGCATGTAAAACTTTTCATCTTGTGCTCACGCGTTCCTTGGATTTCATTGTGCCCGGAGCGCATTAAAAAGCGGCACGTTTATCGTACCGGCTTTTTCTTTTCCAGAAGCTTTTCCGCGCCAATGGCGAGGACAAGAACGGCCAAGGCGATTATCCCCGCGACGATGAAGAAGACGTCTTCAACAAGGTCTTTCAGTCCTTCCTTTTTTTTCATTCCCGATAGCCTCCAAAGATCTAAAGTCATATTAGTATTTTTCCTGTTTTTGTCAATTGACAGGAAAACATTTTCGTATTATTGTTTAACTGTTTTCAAGCAACTTTACAAACCGACAAAAGGAGGTGCAATAATGATAAAAAAGAAAGAAACCATTAATGGCCCGGAAGATGTCTTGGAGGCAGTGCTGTTCAAAGTCAGCAAGTTTCCCGACGATTTCTCGGTTGAGTTTTACGAACAAAAGGGTTATCCGGTGCGTTGTGTCGTCTGTAAAGACAAATACGACCCAGAAGACCCCGACAGCGTGGAGTTGGCTCAGGTTACCGCCACCGTGCTGTTCAACTTTCAGACAGAGGAAGGAATCGTGACCATTCCGCATCCGTGGACATCGCTCTATTGCAAGCATTGCGTGCTTGCTTTGTTCGGTGATACGTCGGACACCGGTATTTCTCATATGTTCCAGTAAAAGGTGTTTTCGTGGAATCCATTCAGGCGACCAGAGAGCTTATCGGTTTCCTTGATTTGGAGCCGAAGTTTTCAATCATTGAGCAGCCATCTGACTCAAAAGCCGTGGTGCTGGTTCATTCTTACGAAGGGTATTACAAGCTGAATACTGTTTTCTATAAAGAATTTTATTTTCAGGGGAACACGCAACCATTGGAGGTTTCGGTAAAAGCAGTAAGGATAAGGGCGCAAGCCCAAAACCAGGAGCTGGAGCTTTTCCCTTGCGTTGACGTTAAGAAGATAGGATTTCTTAGGGGCAGACTGGAAAATCTGATTTCGGAAGAAGGATCTTTGGAAGAAATTGACATAGAGATACTTGCTTTGATCGCCAGCAAGCTTTGGATTAAAAAACCAAGTTTTTTGTCCCTGATCAAGGCGTTGCTTCCATTAGACGCATCCGAGATTATCGGGAAAACAAAGTTTTTATTCCCGGGCGGGCTATAGGCACGATTACGTGCCTTATTTTATTCCGTACTTCTGTTTCAGCTCCTGAATTCTGTCATAGGATTCATTGATTTGATGTTCGGACAAGTCGCCCCTTTTTACGGCCCGGAAAATCGTTTCTACCGCTTCTTCAGCGGCTTTTTCTTTATATTCATTGCCGTTATTGGAGATGATCAATACGTCGCATCCGGCCTGGATGGCTTTAACCAAAGCTTCATCAAAGCCGTAATGGTCAACGATAGCTCCCATGTTCATGTCGTCGGAAACCACCACACCCCTGAATTCCAAGTTTTCTCTTAGTATTTTTTTAATGTACAGAGGGGAGAGGGTGGCGGGAAAATCGGGGTCAATGTTTCTGTTAACGATATGAGCGGTCATTACCATGTCAGAATATCCCCGCTCTATCAATCTTTGATAGGGAATCAATTCTTCCTGCTTATACGTATCTGTTACATCAACCATTCCCAGGTGGCTGTCTTCGGTTGAGCTGCCGTGTCCGGGAAAATGCTTAATGGCCGAGACGATGTTTTTTTCGTGAAGGCCTTCAATGAATTTAGAGGCGTAAAGAGCCGTTTTCTCCGGGTCTTCCGAGAAAGACCTTTCCAGACCGCCGATAACCGGATTTTCGGGATTGACGTTAACGTCGACTACCGGAGCGAAATCAATGTTTATTCCCAATTCGGACAATTCTTCGGCGATAATCAAAGCGTTCTCTTTCGTTTTTTCCAAATTTTCTTTTCCCATTTCTTGGGCGCTGGGAATATTAACGAATCCGTATTTTTCCTTAAGACGGTTGATTAGTCCTCCTTCGGCGTCAACGGCCACGAACAAAGACGGGGAGGCGAGGTTTTTTAAATCGGCAATCAATTTTTTCGTCTGTTCCGGGTCAATGATATTTCTGGGGAATTGCTTGGTGGGCACGTCACGGTCGAAAAGAATAACTCCTCCCAGGTTGTATTTTTTGATTTCTTTTATGATGCTTGAATCGCTGTTTACTTCCGTTCCCCGAAAACCCAGAATGAGCATCTGTCCGATTTTTTGTTTCAAAGCGTCATCTTCTTTTTTTTCTTCATAAAGTTTTGGAGCAAGAAAAACGGAAATCAGCGTGATGATTATCAAAACCTTGAATACGTTTTTCATTTTTTTACAAAATTACAATTTTTATCGCTGCATTTTATCTTTTTGTTCTTCTCCACGAGCAGGGAATTGCATTGCGGGCATCTTTCTCCGGTAGGCTTGTACCAGGAAGCAAAATCGCACTGGGGCCAGTTTGAGCAACCGAAAAACCCCTTTCCTTTTTTCGTTCTTCTCACGATTATTTCCCCTTGTTCGCACTGGGGACAGATTATTCCGGTTTTTTTGTTTTTTTCTTCAAGCGATTCGGTATGTCTGCATTCCGGAAATCCGGAGCAGGCCAGAAATTCTCCGTAGCGGCTTCTTTTTATCAAAAGCGGTTTTCCGCACTTGGGACAGTTTTTTCCAGTCGGTTTTTGCTCAAGGGGTTTTTTCTCCACTTCTTGGTACTTCTGGGCCAATTTTTTTTCAAAAGGGAAATAGAAGTCTTGCAGGAGTTTAACCCAATCCTTTTTTCCTGCGGCGATTTCATCCAGGTCTTTTTCCATTTCCGCCGTAAATTTTACCTCCACGATTTCGGGGAAATGTTCGGCCAGCAAGTCGTTTACCGCGAAGCCGGTTTCGGTCGGCTCAAATCTTCTTTCTTGGTTTTTCTGAACGTAATTTCTTTTTTGAATGGTGAAAATGATGGGAGCATAGGTGGAAGGTCTGCCGATTTCGTTGTTTTCCAACTCTTTGATTAAGGAGGCCTCGTTGTATCTGGCTTTGGGCTTGGTAAAATGCTGAAAGGGCTTGAGTTCTTTCAGCTCCAAAGATTCTCCCTTTTCCAGCTGAGGGATTTCTCTTTCTTCGAATTTCATGGGATAGATTTTGAGAAATCCGTCAAATTTCATTTGCGACCCCGTTGCCCAAAAAGAGTCTTTTTCTTTTGAATCAACTTCTATTTTAACGGAATCAAAGACAGCTTCTTTCATCTGGCAGGCGACGAATCTTGTCCAGATTAGTTTATACAGTTTGGCTTGACGTTCTTCCAGATTCAATTCGCTCCAGACATCGGTGGGCCTGATTGCTTCGTGAGCTTCCTGGGCTCTTTTTTTTGTTTTGAACCTTCTCGGGTTATCCAAAGAATAATTCTTGCCGAACTGTTTCTCAATGAAATTTTTAGCGCCCAGCAACGACTGACCGGAAAGATTGAAGGAGTCGGTTCTGTGATAAGTGATGCGCCCTTTTTCATAAAGCTCTTGGGCGGTTCTCATTGTCAAAGAAGAGGGAAAACCAAGCCGTTTTGACGCTTCCTGCTGCAAGGTAGAAGTGGTGAATGGGGGCAGGGGCGTTCTTCTAACCACCTTCTTCTCTGTTTTTCGAACCTCGTATTTTTTATCTTTTAATTCTTCGATTATGCCCCGGGCTTCTTCTTTTGATCTAATGTCTTGTTTTTCCAGCTTTTTTCCTTTGATTTTTGCAAGGTCGGCTTCCAGGTTTTTGTCAAAAAGGCCGGTAATAGACCAGTATTCTTCCTGCTTGAAACTATTGATTTCTCTTTCCCTTTCCACGATTAATTTCAAAGCCACTGACTGGACCCTTCCGGCGGAAAGCCTTCTGGCGATTTTTTTCCATAAAAGGGGAGAGAGTTTGTAGCCGACGATTCTGTCCAGAGCCCTTCTGGCTTGCTGGGCGTTGACCAGATTAATGTCCAAAAAATTCGGTTTTTTAATGGCTTGTTCAATGGCTTTTTCGGTTATTTCGTGAAAAGCAATCCTCTGGTAGTCCTTGTCTTTGCCCAAGTTGAGGATTTCAATCAAGTGCCAAGCAATGGCTTCTCCTTCCCGGTCGGGGTCGGTGGCTATATATACCAAATCGGCCTTGGCCACTTCTTTCTTAAGCAGGTTGACGTTTTTTCTGGCTTTGGTGGGAATAACGTACTTGATTTTGAAATTATCTTCCGGGTCGATTCCCAAAGAGCTTTTGGGAAGGTCCCGGACGTGGCCGTAAGAAGATAGAACCTTGAATTTATTGCCCAAAAAGACCCCGATGGTTTTTGCTTTGGTGGGGCTTTCTACGATTATCACGCTGTTTGTTTTACCGGCCATTGGCAGTCGCTTCCTTTATTGTTTTTAAGATTTCGTCCGTTTTCCGACGGAGAACTTCTTTTTCTTCCTGGCTGAATCTTTTCAAAACAGCCTCTTCCAGTTCTTTGTTCTTGAAGCTTTCGTCTTCCGAATTGATGCCGATTCTGATGCGGGTGAAGTCTCGCGTCTTTATTTCGTCGATTATGGACTGGACCCCCTTGTGCCCGGCCGAAGAACTCCCCCTGCTTATTTTTACTTCTCCCAAATCTACATCAGCCTCGTCGTGAACGACGAATAGATTAGAGGAAGGGAGATTAATCCTGGACAAGAGTTGTTTTACGGATTTTCCGGAATTGTTCATAAAGGTTTGGGGCTTGGTCAAAACAATGCCTTCTTTTTCAGCGATTAGGGCGTTTGATTTTTTGTCCAGCTTGAAATCGGGGAATTGATTGATTTCAGCGAACTTGTCAATTAAGCAAAATCCGAGATTGTGTCTCGTTCCTTTGTATTTTTCTTCCGGATTTCCCAACCCCACGATTAAAATCATATTTTTCTCCATTATACTTATTTTCCTCAATTAGTAAACACGGCCTTTTTTATTTCCCTGAAAGTGGTATAATGGAACAATTAGCATAAAAACCGCGGACATGCCTTCAAAATATCTTTTTTTTGCTTTTATTTTTCTTCTGCCTTTTTCTTTTTTCCTTCCCGTGCCCATGGCCGGAAAGACGTTGCTGGTTATTTTCGTCCTTTCGCTTTTGATTTTGCAAATTAAGGAATCGCTGAAATCAAAAGAAATTTTTTTAAAGGGAGGAGCAATAGGGAGAATGATTGTCGTTTTCCTTCTACTTTCTCTTTTTTCCCTGGCTTTTTCCAAAAACGTCACCCAGAGTTTTTTCGGAAAAACGGAAGGGCTTGATTCCTTTTTCTTTTTAAGCGCTTTGGTTCTCGTTTTCTTTTTTTCTTCAAGCGTTTTTAAAAGAAAAGAAGACATCAGAATAGTTTTCTCATTATTTTTATTGAGTTCGGCCCTTTCTTCGATTTTATTGTTTTTTAGAGAAGTCAAGAGCGTTGAATCTTTGGCTTTAATGGCTTCCCTGGCCCTGGGTATTTCTCTTTATTCTATTTTTTCCAGAAGAAGAAAATCGGAAATGATTGTTTTCTCGCTTTTTTCCCTGCTTTTTTTCTGTGTCTTGCTGTTTATCGGCTTTAAGCTCGGCTGGCTGGCGGCTGTTCTTTTTACATTCTTCATTTTTTGGAAAAAGGCGAGAGAAAACTATTTTCAGGCCGACAAACGCCGGGTCATTCTTTCTTTTTTGTGTTTCGCGGTGGTTTTGGGCCTTTTCTTTTCACCCAATCCCGTTCCGCCGAAATTTTCCTTTTCCAGCAAGATTTCTCTGGAAACCAGCCTGGACATATCCCTAAAATCCGTCTCCCGCGACATCAAGAGCTTTGTTTTGGGCTCTGGTCCGGCCACTTTCAATTACCAATACGCCCTCTATAAAGACAGGGCTTTGAGCCAGGCGGTGATTGAGCAAAGCGCTTCCGGTTTTCTGACCATTTTAATTGAGCTCGGGGTCTTGGCTTTTTTGTCCCTGGTTTTCGTTTTTCTTTCCTTTTTAAACAAAGGCCTGCGCTCTTTCCTCAACGACGATTCGGAGGCAAGGGATGTTATCTTTCTGACGGTTTTCGGCATTTTTGTTTTAATGATTTTTCATGGACTCGATTTGATTTTGCTCGTTCTTTTATTCGTGCTTCTCGGCCTTTGGGAAAGCTTTTCCGAAAAAGAAGGCAGGGTTTCTTTCAGGTGGCTGATGGTTGTCGCTTTGATTTTCGTTTTAATGAGCGTCGGCTTCTTTAAATATCTCACTGCCGAGAACCTGGCCTTAAAAGCCGTTGAAGATTACAACAACAAAGACATTGATGCGGCCATTGTTAAAATGGACAAGGCTGTCCAAACTTTCAATTATTCCGATTATTACGTCGGTCTTTCCCAGCTTTATCTTTTGAAAGCCAGTGATATTTTTAACAACAACTGGAGTCTTGACGACGATATTGAAAAACAACTGGAAGAAAAGCAGAAGAATTTAAGGGACATTGCTTCCCGGGCGGAAGCGGTTGCCGAATTCGCTTCTCGTATCGATTCCCGGAACTTCATCGTTTGGCAGAATCTGGGATTGGTTTACGAAAACACCAGCTTTCTTGTTGAAGATAAAACCGACAAGGCCATGGAAGCTTACAACAAGGCGGAAGAGTTTTCTCCCGACAACTTCCTGATTTATCTGGCCAGAGGAAGGATATACGAGAAAAAGGGGGACAAGGAAAAAGCCCTGAAAGAATACGAAAGCGCTTTCAGCATATATCCCTCTTACCAGGGGCTGGAGGACGCAATAGAAGAGCTTAGGGATTGACAAAGTGTAAGCTTTATTATATACTATAAACATAGTAAATTTAGAGGTAAAAAATGAGTGCGTTGTACGCTATCCTTGATTTCAGCGGCACAATGGCCGTTGTGGACGAAAAGAGAGCTCTTCAAAGATGTTCTCGGGCCACTGGCCTGGAAATGGAAGCTCTAATGGAATTAACGGTTCGTCCGGATCCGACGAAATTTGACCAAGCCACAATGGCTGCCTGCGAAAACATTATCATTGATGAGATTCGACAGGCCAGGCCCATTATCGGCGTCAAAAAGGCCATCAGGGCCTTGAAACAGCGAAACTACACCATCGTTATTTCGTCCAATGGTTCAGCTGAAGCCATTGACCGTTGGCTTCTGGAAAACAGACTAAGCCAGTACTTGTACCTTGTCTTCGGCCGCGAGGACGGAAGCAAGGACAAGCACTTTGAGCAGCTGGCAAGGATTGAAGAAATCGACCATTGGCTCTATGTCGCCGACAGTCCGAAAGACTTCCTTCCGCTTGAAAAATGGACGGGCGTTACCCAGGTCGCGGTCAGCGCCAGGCCGGGAGATATCTATCCCGGGCGCGTAAAAGTGTTTGACGGTCCGTTTTCGGCGGAAATCGTTCACTTGGTTGCCATCGGAGGTTAAAACCTCCTTTTTTGTTTGCCTTATCGGGCCATAATTGCTATGATATACATATATATATGGAAAAAGATTTTCCCAAAGCGGAAAAAGACGTTGCTTTGAATAATTATTCCACTTTCAGAATCGGCGGCAAAGCCAGATATTTAATCAAGGCCTCCGATAAAAAAGAGCTGGAGAAGGCGATTGAGAAATCTTTGGAATCGAAAATTCCTTTTTATGTTTTGGGCGGCGGAAGCAATACCCTGATTTCGGATAAAGGTTTTGACGGACTGATTATAATTTTCAAAAAACAAAAACCGGATGTTTTTATTGAGGAAAAAGACGATTTCGGAACAATCGAGACCGATGCTTCCACTCCCCTTTCTTTTTTGGTCGGCCATTTGGATGGTTTTACGGGGCTGGAGTGGGCCATCGGCATTCCCGGAACCCTGGGCGGAGCGATTAACGGAAACGCCGGAGCTTTTGACGAGTCGATAGCCGATTCAATCGAAAGCGTGGAGGTCTTGGAGATAAACAAAGGGATTAAGAAAAAAGAATTTAAGAGAAAAGACTGCGGTTTTGATTACCGCCGCAGTATTTTTAAGAGTAATCCCCGCCTTGTAATTCTTTCCGCCAAGTTGAAATTTAAAAAAGGGGACAGAGATAAGATAAAAGAGAAGATAAGAGAAAATTTGGAGAAAAGACGAGGCCATCCCAAAGGTTTTTCCCTAGGTTCCGTTTTCAAGAATTATTACGGAGAGGTTGACAAGGCCGTTGTCAAAAGATATCCTCCAGTAAAAAATTTTCAGGACAAAAAGGGTTTTGTTCCAGCCGGATTTTTGATTGAAGAGTGCGGACTCAAAGGAGCAAGAATCGGCGACGCGGAAATTTCTTCCCAGCACGCGAACTTTATCGTCAACTTGGAAAAAGCGAAATCGGAAAATGTTTTGAAGCTGATGAACTTGATAAAAAAAGAAGTGAAAAAGAAATTTTTAATCGACCTGGAAGAAGAAATTCAGATTTTTTCGCCTCAAACTATTGACAAATATTTTATTTAGAGAGAAAATAGATATATAAAATAATATTTCGGCAAATTTTAATAAGGAATGATAAAAGGTCGAGTTATCAAAAATAATCTCGCATGAAAAAAATGGCTACAAAAAGAAAGAAAGCGGCGAAAAAGAAAGTTGCAAAGAAGAAAGTTGCAAAGAAGAAGCCCGCTAAGAAAAAAAAGAAGAGATAAAAAAACAACCCTTTCCAAAGGGTTGTTTTTATGATATCATTGGTTTATGCAGATAAGAGTTAAAGAGACGGAAATAAAAATAAACCGAGGAATTTATTCTTTTCTGGAAAAGAAAATAAAAACCTTGGAGAAATTTTTGCCTGACATCCCGGATTTAATAATTGAAGCGGAATTGGGCCTGACTACCCGCCATCACCAGAAAGGCAATGTTTATAGGGCGGAGATTCAGATAGCCATGCCCGGAAAAAGAATGTTGCGGGCGGTTTCGGAAAAAGAAAACTTGAGAAGCGCAATACTTGAAGCCAAGGAACAAATGGAAGCACAGCTGATTAAGAGAAAAGACACCTTTATCGCCAAAAGAAAAAAGGTTGCTTAAAATTTTTATGTCAATTTTCGGTCGCTTTTTCGGCGACGCCAATGAAAAATTCGTTAAAAGCCTAAGTCCCGTCGTTGCCAAAATTAATTCTTTGGAAGAGGAAACAAGCAAATTAAGTTCCGAAGAATTGAAACTCAAAACAAACGAGCTTAAAGAAAGACTGAAGGCCGGTGAAACGCTGAACGATATTCTTCCGACAGCTTTTGCTTTGGTGAAAGAGGCGGCGAAGAGAAATTTGAACCAGAAACATTTTGATTGCCAGCTGGTCGGGGGAATTGTTCTGCATCAGGGGAAAATAGCCGAGATGAAAACCGGAGAAGGGAAAACTCTTACCGCCACCCTGCCCATGTATCTTAATGCTCTTGAAGGAAAAGGCTGTCATTTGGTTACGGTCAACGATTATCTTTCAAGAAGAGACGCGGTCTGGATGGGCCAGATTTATTACGCTTTGGGGCTGAGCGTCAGCTGTTTGAATCACGAGCAGTCTTTTGTCTATGACCCCGATTACAAAAAAGACGCGGAAAGCAAAGACAAAATCAGGGATGAGCTGGGGGGGTTTAGGGTGGTTGAAGATTTTTTGAAGCCCTGTTCCAGGAAAGAGGCTTATGAAGCCGACATTACTTATGGAACGAACAATGAATTCGGCTTTGACTACTTAAGGGACAATACGGTTTATGCTTCTTCCCAGGCGGTTCAGAGAGGATACAATTTCGTTATTGTCGACGAAGTGGATTCCATTTTGATTGACGAAGCGAGAACCCCCTTGATTGTTTCCGCTCCGGACACGGAAAGCTCAAAATGGTATTCGGAGTTCGCCAGAATCATTCCCCGCTTGAACAAAGAAACCGATTTTGAGGTTGACGAAAAAATGAGGACGGTAACTTTAACGGAACAGGGAATAGACAAGGTAGAAAAGATATTGAATGCCGGGAACATATATAATGAAAGGGGGATAAAATATCTTCATCATTTGGAGCAGGCCCTGAAAGCGGAGATATTGTTCAGACTGGACAAGGATTACGTTTTAAGAAACGGCGAAGTGGTTATTGTTGACGCCTTTACCGGAAGATTGATGCCCGGCCGAAGATGGTCGGGAGGACTGCACCAGGCCATTGAAGCCAAAGAGGGAGTGAAAATACAGCCGGAGTCTATTACCATGGCTTCAATCACTTTCCAGAATTATTTCAGGATGTATAAGAAGCTGGCGGGCATGACCGGGACTGCCGAGACGTCGGCTGAAGAATTCGACAAAGTATACAAACTGGACGTTGTGATTATTCCCACCAATAAGCCCATGGTCAGGAAAGATTTGCCGGACAGGATTTTCAAGACCGAAGAAGCCAAGTTCAGGGCCGTGGCTGAAGAAGTGAAAAAGAGGCACGAAGCAGGCCAGCCCATTCTCATCGGCACGACCTCCATCAGCAAAAACGAGTATTTGGGCGCCATTCTTTCCCGAGAAGGAATTCCCCATCAGGTCTTGAATGCCAAGAATCATGAAAAAGAAGGAGAAATTATCGCCCAGGCCGGAGTGGTGGGAGCGGTAACCGTGGCCACCAACATGGCGGGCAGAGGAGTTGACATTTCTTTAGGGGGAAACCCTTTTACCGAAGAATCGAGGAAGAAGGTGGTCGAATCAGGCGGATTATTCGTCATCGGAACGGAAAGGCACGAGGCCAGAAGAATAGACAACCAATTAAGAGGAAGAACGGGGAGACAGGGAGACCCGGGCACGACCCAGTTTTTCGTTTCCCTGGAAGATGACGTTATTAGGATATTCGGCGGAGACAAAATAAAGAATCTGATGGAAAGATTCAATTTGCCCGACGACACTCCGATTGAAAATTCCTTCATTTCCAAAAGTATTGAGGGGGCCCAGACCAAGATTGAGGGAGCCAACTTCGATGCCAGGAAATACGTTTTGGAATACGACGACGTTTTAAGCAAGCATCGGGGAGTTGTTTACAAAAGAAGAAGAGAGATTTTGAGCAAAGGAGAGAAGAAAGAGCTGAAGGAAGAAATATTGTCCCTTTTGGAGAAAGAAGGTTTCTCCAAAGAAGATTACGAAAAGAAAGAAAAAGAGTTGGGAGAAGAAAATATGAGAGAGGTGGAAAAACTGGCCAGTTTGAGGGCGCTGGACGTTCTTTGGGTTGAGCACTTGGAAAACATGGAGAGTTTGAGGGAATCGGTCCGCTTGAGGGCTTATGGCCAGAAAGATCCCCTAATAGAATACAAAAACGAGGGACGAAAGATGTTCAACGATTTGCTCGGCAATTACGACCGAATGGTGGTAAACAGCATTTTAAGAGCCAGCGTCAACACCCGACCGCAAGAGGAAAAAAGGGAAATCGTCCAGGAGAAAAAAGAAATAGGGAGGAATGATCCTTGTCCCTGCGGGAGCGGGAAGAAGTATAAGAAGTGTTGCGGAAAATAGGAACATGAAAAAGATTAAATTTTTCAATTCAATCGCCGAAGCCGAACTAATAAAGAATCTCTTGAAAGAGCATGGCATCGATGCTTCGGTGCAGAAACGGGGACTGCAGTTCCCCGGCGATTTGGGAGATTCCTACGGAGCGGATTTGTTCGTGCCGGAGAAAGACATTAAAAAGGCGGAAGATATTTTGGGCGGAGAGGAATAAAACAATGGAACATGTAGCCATAATGAAAAAATCCTGGGATTTGACAAAGAAAATCCTGAACGGAGAGAAGAAAATTGAATCAAGGTGGTACAAAGCGAAACACAAGCCCTGGGACAGCATCAAAAAAGGAGAAAAAATATACTTCAAAGATTCCGGCGAGCCGGTGAGATTAATGGCCGAAGCTGGAAAAGTTCTTCAGTTTTCTGGCCTGACCCCGAAGAAAGTGAAAGAAATCCTGGAAAAATACGGTGCGGCTGACGGGATTGAAAAGAATAAAATCCATGAATTTTATGAAAGATTCAGGAACAGCAAATACTGCCTCCTCGTTTTTCTTAAAAATCCCAGAGAAATCAGGCCGTTCAAGATAAATAAGGCCGGATTCGGAATGATGTCGGCCTGGCTGACTGTGGGTGACATCAACCAAATCAAAAGGTGATTAATCCTATTATTCCCCTTTAATCGTAGATTATTTAAAACCAATCTATGGTTGGAGATAGTTGACAAATATTAATCTACGATTTATAATGTTAATCGTAGACATAAGTATTGATTTTTATGATGAGAACTGGAAGATACATTGATTTATTAAAGGGCGAAGCCCAGTATAAAGCTTTTGTCCCCAACCCGCTTCCTTTTAATGTTAGAATGAACGGGGATCTGCAAAGCCTGCTTTCCAAGGCCGATTTATCTTTGGGAAGACTAGATGGCATCGCGGAAACGTTGCCCGATGTCGATTTTTTCATTTTGATGTATATTAGGAAAGAAGCTACTCTTTCAAGCCAAGTTGAGGGAACCCAGGCTACTTTTGCGGACGTTTTAAGAGCCGAAGCAAAAATAGAAAGCTTGGAGACCCATAAAGACGTGGACGAAATTTTAAATTACATAAAAGCAATGAATCACGGGTTGGAGCGACTTGAATCGCTGCCTCTTTCTTTAAGGCTGATAAAAGAAATTCATGGAATTCTGCTTCAGGGAGTAAGAGGGGAATGGAAGGAACCGGGAGAATTTAGGGGGTCGCAAAACTGGATCGGAGGCGCCAGTATTGAACAAGCTTCTTTCGTTCCCTGTCCGCCGCAAGAGCTCATAAACGCTTTGGGCGATTTAGAAAAGTTTTTTTATAACAACTCAAAAATTCCAGTTTTACTAAAAACCGGATTAATCCATGCTCAATTTGAAAATATCCATCCTTTTCTGGACGGCAACGGAAGAATCGGGCGTCTTTTAATTACGTTTTATCTTTGCCAGCAGAAAGTTTTGGATAGGCCCCTTTTATACCTTTCCGATTTCTTTAAAAAATACCGACAAGAATATTACGACCGGCTTAATGTCTTTCACGAAAAAGACGATATTGAAAATTGGTTAAAATTTTTCTTAGAAGGGGTGGACGTCACCGCCAGACAAGCGGTGGAAACCAGCAAGAAAATAATAAAATTAAAAGAAGAAGATGCGAAAAAAATAGAAACTCTTGGAAGGTCTACACCCAAGGCGGCCGCGGTGTTTAACTCTTTATTCCATACGCCTATGTTAAAAATAAAAGACATAGAAAAAATTACTGGGCTTAAAAATCCAAACGCCATGTTTTTAACTAATAAAATGGTGAACCTTGGAATTTTAAAAGAAATAACCGGAAAAAAAAGAAACAAAGTATTCGTCTATCAAAAATACATTAGTTTATTTGAATAACAAAAATCCCGTTTACAGATTGGGCCGTGAACTTGTCTAAAACATCTTTTTAGTGTATTATTCAACCAATGAATAAAAAAGAATTGATTAGTTTTGCTTTTGACTGGATAAAATTGTTCCTGCTGGCTTTAGCCATTGTCATGCCCGTCCGTGTGCTGTTGTTTCAGCCTTTTGTCGTGAGCGGGGCCTCCATGGACCCTAATTTTCACGATGCCGACTATTTAATCATTGATGAATTGACGTATAGGACAAGAAAGCCGGAGAGGCAGGAAGTGATAGTATTCAAGTATCCTTTGGAGCCTTCCAAGAAATATATCAAAAGGATAATCGGTTTGCCCGGGGAGAAGGTGGAAATCAAAGAAGGAGAGATATTTATTACGAAGAACAACGAGACCGTAAAAATCGAAGAGCCGTATTTATCGGAAGAAGTAATGGAGGAATGGAAAAGCAACGCCAATTTTTCAATAGAATTGGACGCTGACGACTATTTTGTCATGGGAGACAATAGAAACTATTCTTCAGATTCAAGAAGCTGGGGACCGTTGCCCAAGAAAAACATCGTGGGCAAGGTTTTCGTCAAGCTTTCTATTTTTGATTTTCTTTTAAAATTAAAGAACAGCTATGGCCAAACTTAAATTCCAGAGTCCGAGCGGAATGCACGACGTTCTGCCTCAGGACCAGATATATTTCCAGAAGGTTTACAGGGTCATTGAAAAAATGTTTGATTTTTACGGTTTTGAGAAAATAGATACGCCGATTCTTGAAAGCGCTGATTTGTTTAGTCGGACAATCGGCCCGAACACCGATATAGTGGAAAAAGAAATGTATATTCTCAGAACCAGAGAAGGCAAAGAGGCGTTGGCTTTGAGGCCGGAAGGGACAGCGCCCATCATGCGCGCCTATCTCGAGCACGGCTTCAATACTTTTCCCCAGCCGGTTAAGCTTTGGTATTTCGGCCCATTTTTCAGGCACGAAAGGCCCCAGGCCGGGAGATACAGGCAGTTCTGGCAATTCGGCTGCGAGGTTTTGGGAGAAAAGGAGCCCATCGTCGATGCCCAGACGATTTTAGTCACGCTGAACATTCTAAGCGAGTTGGGAATAAATAACACCCTGGTTAAAATCAATTCAATCGGAGACGAAAACTGCCGGGGGGATTACAAAAAAGCCCTGGTGAAGTTTTTAAAATCCCAGAAAGCCTCTTTATGCCGGGATTGTTTAAGAAGAACCAAAACCAATCCCTTGAGGGTTCTTGACTGCAAGAACGAAAAATGCAGGGAAGCACTGAACGAAGCTCCCCAGATTATTGATTTTCTTTGCAATGAATGCCACAGCCATCTGAAAGGAGTTTTGGAATATCTGGAAGAATTGAAAGTTCCATATATCCTTGACCCTTTTCTGGTCAGGGGCTTGGACTATTACACCAAGACGGTTTTTGAAATAGGGGTTTCCAAGAACGACGAAGAAGAGGGAGAGGAAGTCTTGGCAGGAGGAGGAAGATATGATATCCTGTCAAAGGTTTTGGGCAAAACCAATGTCCCTTCCTGCGGAGCGGCCGCAGGAGTGGAAAGAATAGTTTTCTTGATGAGAAAAAGAAGAATGGAGGGCGTTTATTCCCCTCTGTCCAAGGTTTTCATCGCTCAGATAGGTCCTTTGGCCAAAAAGAAAGGATTGGTCATCATGGAAGAGCTGAGAAAGGCGGGGATAAAGGCGGCGGAATCTTTCAGCAAGGATTCTCTGAAGATGCAGTTAAGCCGGGCCAACAAGCTGAACATTAACGTGGTCGTCATCATTGGCCAGAAAGAAGCATTGAGAGACGTGCTCATAATCCGAGACATGGAAACCGGCAAGCAGGCGGAAGTCGGTTTCAAAGACATGGTTAAAGAAATTAAAAAAAGGCTAAAATAAGAGAATATGAAGGTTCAAAAACAACAAAAAGAAACTTCCCAATCGCTGGTTTACCGTTTCACCAAGGCCGTTCAGAAGAGCGGTATCTTGACCGAAGCCAGAAAAAGAAGATTCAGGGACAGGACCAAGAGCGGCAATCTCCAGAAGAAAGCAGCTCTGATAAAAGTGGAAAAAAGGAAGAGCTATGAAAAATTAAAAAAGCTGGGTAAGGCCTAATTTATGTTAATCGAAGAAATCAAAAAAGATTTAATCGGTTTTCAAAAGGACAAGAACGAAACAGCGGTTTCTTCTTTGAGAATGCTCGTTTCGGCCGTTGTCAACAAGCAGAAAGACAAGAGACTGAAAATATCCGAGAAAAACCCCGATTTCAACGAAGAGGAGTTGAGTGAGAAAAGCGTTTTAAACGACGAAGAAACGATTGAAGTTATTTCTTCCGAAGTCAAGAAAAGAAGGGATAGCATTTTGTCTTTTGAAAAAGGAGGGAGGAACGACCTGATTGAAAAAGAAAAAGCAGAGCTGGAGATTTTAAAGAAATATTTGCCCGAAGAAATGGGCGAGGAAGAAATACGGAATCTGATCAAAGAAGCGATAGCCAAGACCAACGCCCAGGGAATGAAAGACATAGGCCTCGTGATGAAGGAAATATCTCCCAAAACCAAAGGAAGGGCTGACGGGAATCTGGTGGCCAAAATAGTGAAAGAAGAGTTGAACGCTGCTTGAAAAGGCAGTTTTTAATTTGACCCTTGCCTGTTTTCATAGTAAAATATCTTAAAGATATGAAAACCCCCAAACAATCTTTCA
>DKFD01000006.1 GCA_002452735.1 Patescibacteria group bacterium UBA6805
TTTGCGTGCCCTGTCACGCGGCGGCTGTTGGTCCGATGGCGCCAGTGCCGGCGCTTTCACGCTGTCTCTGTACCATTCGCCCACGAGCACGGGCAGCGACGTCGGGGTTCGCTGCGCCCGGTAGTCTTGGAATCTTGAGAGCCTGAAAGGTTCTCAATGTTTCCTTTGAAACA
This sequence comes from Patescibacteria group bacterium UBA6805, assembly GCA_002452735.1. GTDB lineage: Bacteria > Patescibacteriota > Minisyncoccia > Minisyncoccales > Minisyncoccaceae > Microsyncoccus. Next base: position 174 of record DKFD01000006.1, read on the forward strand.
TTGAGAACCCCGAATACGTTTTAGAAGAAATTGGAATATGTGCGATTTTAACCTTTTGAATTCGGCAAAACTATTATTCGGACCCGAGCGAGTTGTTTTTACATAAAGAAATCAGCGAGACAGAGTGTCCTGATGATGGTTGGCTTAAAGAAAGGTCTGGCGCAAACAAACGGTTTGTGGTAAAATAAAATATCTATGACCAAGAAAAAACCAGAAGAAAAAGAAAGAATCAATTTGGCCGAAGCCATTTCCGAGATAAAGGAAAAGTTCGGAGAAGGGGCCATAATGAAGCTCAAAGAAGCCCAAAGGGCCAATGTGGAGGTGGTTTCCACTGGTTCTTTGGCCGTGGACTTGGCTTTGGGCGTCAACGGCATTCCCCGGGGGAGGATTACGGAAATATACGGAGGCGAGAGCACAGGAAAAACAACCTTGGCCCTGAGTATTTTGGCCGAAGCCCAGAAAGCCGGTGGAGTGGCTGCTTTTATTGATGCCGAGCATGCTCTGGATCCCGATTATGCCAAAAAAATCGGAGTCAATATTGATGATTTGCTGATTTCCCAGCCTGATTCAGCCGAGCAAGGGTTGCAAATAGTGGAGAGTCTGGTTCGCTCGGGAGAGGTTGATATAATTGTCGTTGATTCCGTGGCCGCTTTGGTTCCCAAGACAGAGGTGGCCGGAGAAATGGGTGAACTGCAAATCGGCCTTCAGGCCCGCTTGATGTCCCAGGCGCTGAGGAAATTATCGGGAATTGTTTCCAAGACCAGGACCGTTCTTATTTTTTTGAATCAGACGAGAATGAAAATCGGAATCATGTTCGGGAATCCCGAAACCACGCCCGGCGGTCTGGCTCTGAAGTTTTACAGCTCGGTCAGAATTGAATTGAGGCGAATGGCCCAAATAAAACAGGGAGAGCAGATAATCGGCTCCAGGATCAAGGTGAAAATAGTGAAGAACAAGGTGGCGGCGCCCTTTAAAACAGCCGAGCTCGATATTTATTACAACGAAGGCATTTCCAACGCTTCGGAAACCATTAATCTCGGAGTAAAGCTGGGGGTAATCAAGAAATCAGGCGCTTACCTTCAGTATAATGACGAAAAAATAGGGCAAGGAATGGAAAAAGCCAAGGAATTCTTGAAAGCCAACCCCAAGCTCTTAAAAGAAATACAAAAAGAGGTTACGAAGAAGTACAACGAATAAGAAACAAAAAACCATTCTCAAAGGAGAAAGGTTTTTTGCTCAACCCGGATGCTAAATTATTTTGTTGTAAAGGGAAGCAGGCCCATGATTCTCGCTCTTTTAATCGCTTTGGTGGTTTCTCTCTGATGGCCCGCACAAAGGCCGCTTTTCTTTCTGGGCTTTATTTTCCCCGACATGGAGATGAATTTTTCCAGCACCTCCGTATTTCTGAAATTAACCTCCCTTATATTTTTTTTGCAGAAAAAACAATACATGATTTTAGAACGGAATGTCCTTAATATCGATTTCGTCTCCGTCTTCGATAACAGGAATATCTTCGTCATTTTCTTGTTTATTTTTTTGTTGGGGTATTGCTTTCGTCCCCTCGCCGCTTCTCGGTCCCAGCTGGAAATTTTCCCCGATTATTTCGGTTGTGTACCTTTTGTTGCCCGACTTGTCTTCCCAAGATCTGTTTTGCAGCCTTCCTTCAATCAAAACCAAAGAACCCTTGGCCATGAATTGGGAAGCGGTTTCAGCCTGCCTTCCCCACAAGACAATGTTGTGGAATTGCGAATCTTCTTTTTTCTCCCCCGACTTGTCTTTCCAGACCCTGTTGGTGGCCATTCTGAAAGAGCAGACACTCTGACCCGAGGCCGTGCTTCTCATCTCGACATCAGAAGCCACCCGGCCGACTAAAATTACTTTATTGAAGTTCATAATTTTAATTTAATTTTCTTCTAACAGTTCGTTTATTTTCTCTTCAACTTCTTTCAGCTCGACTTCCGTCATGCGAGCCGGTTCTTTTTCCGGTTCTTTTTCCTTTCTGTGCCTTGTTTCTTTTCTCGCTTCGGCTTTTCTTTCGTCTCTTTTGACGATAAAATACCTTAATATTTTTTTCTCTTCTTTGAGTTTTTTTTCAATCAAATCGAACAATTCTTTCAGGTTTTCGTTTTCTTTCGGGAAAAAGCTAAAAAAGGAGAACCATGCTTCTTCTTCGTCTTTAATGGGGTAGGCGAGCCTTTTTCTTTCGGTTTTAGTTTCGCTGAGGATTTTTCCCGAGTCCTGGAGTTGATTTTCCATCGCCGCCACAAAGGAAGAAACCTCTTCCTGGGTGAGCTCCGGCGATATCAATATGTTTATTTCGTAAAACTGCATAACTTTATATCTTTAATCTTTTGCGAAGGTAATTTATGTGTGTAATATATCAGTTTTCGGGCCTTTGGTCAAGCTTGTTGCCTTTTTGAAGCGGTTCTAGTATAATTTAACAATATGGACAAAAAAAGCTTTACTTTAATCGAATTGATGGTCGTGGTTATAGTGGTGGGCATTATCTCCGCCATTATTTACGGTTCGGTGACCACAATTAACGAGAGAACTACTTTTGCCAAAGCCCAGCTTTTTTCCCAAAAGCTTAATAATTCTTTGGCCGAGAACATTGTCGGGCAATGGGATTTAAACGGAGACACGAAAGACTTGAGCGGCAATGGCAACGATGGAGCGATAGCGGGAACGGTTACGTGGGATACGGACAAGATTAATTGCGTTTCCGGCGGTTGCGCAACTTTTAGTGTGGGGAGAATACAAATCCCCGGCCTAACGAGCCTTCCCGGAAACATGACATTTTCCGGCTGGTTCAAGAAAACAACCAGCAACTGGGTGCTGTCCATCGCTTTTTTGGGAAAAAGAAACAGTGCAACGGGATGGATGCTTTACAGAAACAGCGGGGACACGGCCGGATATTTCCGCTGGTATTCGCATTATATAACAACATCAGAAGTTGTGGCCACTTATTATGCTTGGCCTGGTATTTACGGTCTTGTGGACGGAAAATGGTATCATTTCTCCGTTTCCAGAACGGCTGCCGGGGCCACCACCATTTATGTGAATGGAAAAGTTAATTCAAGCTATAGCCCTCCAGCGGATTTTAGTCGCTGGTCCACGAATGCCAACGGAATCAGCATCGGTTCTGAGCGAAGCGGCAGTTCTTCTTGGAGCTGCAATGAAGCCCAGATTGACGAAGTGACGATATATGACGAGGCCCTATTAACCGCTCAAATTCAGGAAAACTATTATTCCGGCTTGAATAAATTGTTTATCAACAATCAAATCGGCGAAAGCGAATATTTAAGCAGAATGAAAGCAGCTTTAAATGAATAGTATTTTCAAAGCATATGACATAAGGGGAGTGTATCCGGAAGAATTAAATGAAGAGACCGCTTTTAGAATGGGAGCGGCTTTTGTCGTTTTTTTGAAGCAAAAAACCGATAAGAGCAAATTAAAGATAGTTTTGGCAAGGGACAATCGGCTTTCTTCCGAATCCTTGTTTAATAGGCTTAAAAAAGGCGTTTTGAGCCAGGGAGGCGATGTGGCGGATATCGGCCTAGCCACCACTCCCTTACTTTACTTTTCCGTCGCCCATTACGGCTATGACGGGGGGATTATCGTAACCGCCAGCCATAATCCTCCCCGATACAACGGATTTAAAATAGTTCTTTCGGAAGCTAGGCCTATCAGTGAAGAAACCGGCCTGAAAGAAATCAAGGAAATATTTTTAAATCACGATTTTAAAGAAGAGGTTTCCGGTATTGCCGAGGAAAAGAAAACCATTGATGACTACATATCTTTCAACATGGATAACGAGGACTTTAAGGACATTAAAATCGTGGTGGATACGGCCAACAGCGCTTCCGGATTGCCTGTTCCCGGAATACTCAAAAATACCGGCTTGATGCACATTTTCAGCGAGCTTGACGGAAGCTTTCCCAATCATGAGCCCAACCCTTTTAAAGAAGAGAACACGGTTTTTTTAAAAGAAAAGATTTTAAAAGAAAAAGCCGATTTGGGAGCAGCCTTTGACGGAGACGGGGACAGGATAATCTTTTTGGACGAAAAAGGAGAAACCGTTTCTTCCGATTTGATTCTGGCTCTGCTGGCTTCGCTGATTTTGAAAACCAGCCCCAATGCAAAAATACTTTACGATATCCGTTCCAGCAACATCGTAAAAGAAACAGTGGAAAAACTCGGGGGCAGGGCGATTGCGAGCCGGGTCGGCCATTCTTTTTTCAGGCAAAAGATGCGTGAAGAAGACGCGATTTTCGGGGGCGAATACACTGGCCATTTCTTTTCCGGGAGCCCGTATTTCATTGAAAGTCCTTTTTTTGTTTTGTTCCGTATTTTAAATTTTTTAAAGAAAGAACAAAAGCCGCTATCCCAAATAATTTTTCCTTTCCGGAAATATTTTCAGTCGGGCGAGATTAATTTCAAATCCGAAGACAAGGAAAGTAAAATCAAAGAATTAAAAGACAGGTATCGAGAGGGAAGGGTGACGGAAATGGACGGTCTGAGGGTTGATTTTGACGACTGGTGGTTCTTGGTCAGGGCTTCCAACACCGAACCCTTGATAAGGCTGATTATTGAGGCTAAAACCCCGGATATATTAAAAAATAAAGTGGGGGAGTTGACAAGTTTTTTGAAATGATATATAATAAGGGCAGTAAAAAGAGGACAGACAATGACAAGAATGAGTTTCTCGGAAAGACAGCAGGTGCTACTGATGAGCCATCTGGATGGCAAAATAATTCTTCCAATGAGGGTCCCTTCATGGTACAGCTTGGAGGAAGCAAAAAGCATTAACCACCAGAAAGTGGTGGAAATGTTAAGAGCCTATGCGTAAGCATGGGCTCCTCTATTTCAGCCCCATTTTCTCTCTCACTTGAGCCATTGTTTTCTCGGCTCTTTTTCCGGCTTTCTTCGCTCCGTTTTCCAGAACTGAATTGACGTAAGCAGGATTTTTCATCAAATCCTGTTTTTTTTGCCTTAATGGCTTTAGTTTTTCAATCAATAATTCGGCCAGCGATTTTTTGAATTCTCCGTATCCCTTGTTTTGAAACTCTTTTTTAATGTCCTTTATGGGCTGGTTAGAGAACAAGGAATAGATGGTTAAGAGGTTGGAAACGCCTTTCTTTTTCGTCAAATCATATTTTATCTCCTTTCCCGAATCAGTAGTCGCTCCCATTATTTTCTTTTCTATTTCTTTGGGACTTTCAAACAGGCCGATGCATCCTTTCCCGGCATCGGTCTTGGACATTTTCTTTCCCGGGTCGGTCAAGGACATGATGGTCGCTCCTTGCTTGGGAAGCAGGGGCTTGGGAACGGCAAAAGCTTTGCCGTATTTCTTGTTGAATCTTTCGGCAATGTTTCTGGTCAGCTCCAGATGCTGGACCTGGTCTTTGCCGATGGGCACGGCTTCCGCTTCATACAAAAGGATGTCGGCGGCCATAAGTAGGGGATAGTTTAAAAGTCCGGCATTGACGTATTCGGGATGCTTCTGTGATTTGTCTTTGAACTGGGTCATTCTCTTCAGCTCTCCCAAAGGAGTGATGGTTCCCAAAAGCCAGGCCAGCTCAGCATGCTCTTTTACCCGGGATTGGACGAAAAGAATGCACTTCTCTGGACTAAGCCCCGCAGCCAGATAGCTGGCCGTCAAATCAAGAATTTGCTTCTGCAAAGCGTTTTTATCGTAAGGAGTGGTTATGGCATGCCAATCAACGACGCAAAAAAGGCAATCTTCTTTTTCTTGAAGCTCTATCCATTGCTTTATGGCTCCCAAGTAGTTTCCCAAATGAATTTCTCCGGTTGGCCTGATGCCGCTGAATATCTTCATACTTCTATTATTACCGGTAAAACCATGGGTCTCCTCTGGGTTTTCTCAAAGAGGAAGTCCCCTAAGGTATTTTTAACATTATCTTTGATATATGTCCAGTTGACCACGCGGCCCGAGGCAGTGGCCTTTTCAATCGTCTGGATGACTTTTTTCCTGGTTTCGTAAAGTAGGTTCTTGGACTCCCTCAAATAGACGAATCCCCGGGAAATGATGTCGGGAGAATCCTGAACCTTGCCCGTTTTTCTGTTGACCACGGCGATAATGACGAAAATGCCGTCTTTGGCCAGCATTTGCCTGTCCCTCAAGACCACCTCTCCCACGTCTCCGATGCCCAGCCCGTCAACCATGATGTAATCGGAAGGAACCTCTCTTTTTTCGATAAAGGCCTTGGTTGAGGACACGACTATTACCTTGCCGTTGTCGGCCAAGATGACGTCGGCTTCTTTCATGCCGCATTCTTGGGCCAGCTTGGCGTTGGCATGCATCATTGAGAACTGGCCGTGAATAGGCATAAAATATTTCGGATGCATAATGTTTATCATTTCTTTAAGTTCTTCTTTTTGGGCGTGCCCTCCGGCGTGGATATCCATCATTTTGTAATGAAAAACATTGGCTTTTTGTCTTAAAAGGTCGTCTTTCACCATCTGTACGGTTCTTTCGTTTCCCGGAATCACCGATGAAGAAAAAACAATGGTGTCTCCGGGCTTGATGACAATGGAGGGATGTTCTTTGGTGGCAAGTTTCATCAGGCCGGCCATCTCTTCTCCCTGGGCTCCGGTGCAGAGAATGGTTATTTTTTTGTCCGGATGACTGTTTGCTTCGGCTACTTTTTTCAAAAGAGTCCCTTTCTGGGATTTCAAATAGCCCAGCTTCTTTGATATTTCCACATTGCTTTTCATGCTGTGGCCGATAAATCCCACCTTCCTGTTGTATCTTTCGGAAAGAGTGATGGCCTGCTGGATGCGGTTAATCAAAGAAGAAAAAGTGGCGATAATGATTCTGCCCGGGGCTTCCTTAAATATGGTTTCCATGTTTTCAAAGATTTGCTTTTCGGAAAAAGAATGGCCGTTTTCTTCCGCGCCCGTGGAATCGCACATGAGAAGCATGGTTCCTCTTTTTCCGATTTCTTTGAGCTTTCCGAAATCAGTGGGCTTTTCATTAACCGGGCAGTTATCAAACTTAAAATCGGAAGTGTGAACAATGTTTCCCGCAGGAGTTTTAATGAAAATACCCATATTGTCGGGAATATTGTGATTTTGGCGGAAGAACTCAACCTGGAAGACGCCGAGCTTCAGCTTGGTTCCGTGGTTAATCTCGTTAACGTCAATCTTGGGCTGGTCGGAAAATTCTTCCTGTCTTTTCATAATGATTCCTTTGGCCAGAGGAGAGGCGAAGATGGGCGGATTGCCGATGCGGTTAATGACGTAGGGGATGGCGCCGATGTGGTCATAGTGGCCGTGAGTAATCAAGACCCCGACAATGTTTTTGTATCTCTTGTCTTTTAGAAGATAGGAGATGTCGGGAATGATGTAGTCAATGCCGGGCATGTCTTCTCCGGGCATTCTGAAGCCCACATCGATTATTAAAATCTGGTTTTTGTATTCCAAAAGAAGCATGTTCCGGCCGACTTCGCCCAAACCGCCCAATGGAATGACTTTCAAGCTTTCTCGGCTGAAAGGTTTTTTGAAGGTTCTCGGCCTTCTTGAGAATTGTTGTTTTTTATCCATAAGTTTATTATTTTAAGAAATCAAGTTCTTGAGGTGCTTGTTTCAGCGGTTCCTCCTGTCTAAGTTCGGGAACCTTTTTATAGTTATTGTTTTTTATCCAACCTTTGGTTGTGTAGTAATAGCAGGCGCCTTTTTTCTTTTCCACCGGATTGTAATCCGAAGCGCAGTCCAAGCTTATCCAGTTGGCCATTTCCAGGGCCGTATCCCGGCCGGGGTTTATGGTAAAGTGGCCATAGCCCTTGGGAATAATTATTGATTCACCTTCTTTGGCTTTTACGAAATAGACGTCGGATATTTCGTCTTCTCCTTTCTGCATCAGGAATACGCCCTCGCCCTTAAGGACAATGTATAATTCGTTGTGGCCCGAGCAGTGAAAATGACCCTTTGTTTTGTTGAATTCGTCGCCAAACATCAAAGGAGGAATGACCGTGACGTCATACCTCAGTCCGTTTTCCTGTTTTATTCCCCGATACATGTAGTAAAGGGGGGGGTTTCCATCGGCCGGCGCCTGAATGAACATTTCCCTCATGTCATCCAAGTACCTGATGTCGGGTTTTACGTCTTTTTCCATATTCTTGTCTGGTTGATATACCAGTTTTTAATATCAATGAATCTTTTTGACAAATCGGATATTTTATCCAGCTCAACGCCCTTGATGTTTTTGTTTATTATGTAGGCGCTGTACGAAGAATAAAGAAAAGTAGCCGGACAGTCTTCAACCAGGATGTTTTGGAAGTCCTCCAGTGTTTTTTTTCTATCTGCTGACTGGAAGTCGGAATAAGTCCGAGCTTTGGCTAAAAGCCCGTCCGCTTTCTCGTTTTCATACATGGAAATATTCAGGCCGGGGTCGATTATCTGCGATGAGTGCCAGAAAGGCAGGGGATCGGGAATGCCGCCGAGTTTTTCTCCGAAAAGCAGGATTTCAAAGTCCCTGTCCCTGATTGTTTTTTTGATTTCCAAAGTGTCCAGCTCCTTTATTTCAACCCTTACCCCTATTTTCTCCCACTGTTCTTTTATGTTCTGGGCGGCTTTTAAAAGAGAGGGGCTGCCCGTGGTCTTGATGGTGAAGCTGAGAGCCAGTTCTTCGTCGGGCACCTTGAAGCAAACCTCGTTCAGTTTCTTGATGGTGGCTGCTCCCACTTTTCCGCTTCCTTTTTCCAGGCCGCTGGGAGTCAATACGTCTTCCTTGTATTTTTCCTGGAAGAGGATAACCGCGGCTTTGGTTTGTTCCCCGAAATACCCGCTTATTTCCCCTTGATAAATTTCCGGATTCTGGGCCAGGCATTCCTGAAGCTTTTTTACCTCGGCGTTATTGCTTCCCGTCTGCAAGACCTGTTTGAATTCAAAGCCCGATGTTTTCTTGATTGTTTTGACCATGATTCCGTTCTTTTTTTCAAACCCTTGGCTCTCGAGGATTTTTTTTGCTTCTTCCTGGCTGTATGCTAATGGATTTTTCGGTTCATTGAATCCGTAGAACGAGGGAAGAATGGGGGAGTTGACGATTTCTCCCTGTTTGGCAATGGTCTTGTCCAGAATTTCTTCTTTGTCCAGGGCAAGGTCCAATGCCTTTCTTGTTTCTTCGTCATTAAGCGGTTTTTTCGCGTTGTTGTAGAAAAGGCCGAAATAGTTCGGGGTTTTAATCAGATAAAGGTTGGAGCTTTTGAATTGGCCCAAATCATACTCTCCGGCTGTTTCCAAAAGACCCATGTCAACGGCGCCCTTTTTAAGGGCGTTGACCAAATCTTCTTTTTTGTTAAAGAAAACAAACTCAAATTTTTTAAGATACGGCTTCTCTCCGTAATATTTTTTGTTTATTTCCAGGCTTAGTGATTTGATGTTTTTATCTTTGCTTTGTTCAACGTTCTTGACGACATACGGTCCGGAGCCGATTGGAGAGAACAAATTCAGTTTGGTGTTGGCCATGATTTGAGAAGCAGGGACATCCTTCCAAACGTGCTTGGGCAGTATTTTTAAATTGGTCAGGTTATCAAAAAATCCGGCGTACGGCTGTTTTAACCTGATTAGGGCCTTGAAGTCGGACATCTTTTCCGTTTCCACTCCCTGGAAGTTGGCCCTCAAGGGGCTTAAATAATTGGGGTCCTGAATCAGGTTCAGGGTAAAAATAATATCGTCAATGGTCAGAGGCTGGTTATCGTGCCATTTGGCGTTTTCTTTTATTGAAAATTCAATGCTTTTCCCGCTGTCTCCGACCCTATAATCATTAATCAAATCGGGAACAATGTTTCCTTGGCTGTCGTAGGTAAAAAGGCTCGAGAACACCAGCTCCGTTATTTCCCTGTCCACTTCCGAAGAATAAGCGTAAAGAGGGTTGATGAATTGGGGCTGTCCCAGAACGCCTTCTCTCGCCCCCCCGCCTTCTTTCGGGAGTATAGCCGTGTTTTTTTGAAGAAAACCGGAGAAAACAAAGGAAAAAGAAAAAGCAAGGACGGTCAGCAGGGAGAAAAAAAGGATTTTTTCCTTGAAATTCAAAACCCCAAAGAACTGAAGCCATTGTTTAAAGTTGGGCATTCTTTTTATCTTTGATTTAAAAAGCCTGTGTTTTAAGTCGGGAAGCGACATTATACCGTTAGGTTATACAGAGCCAAAGCGATGAAAACAACGGCCAGAACAATACTTGCCAGGTAGATGTTCTTCTGGATGCCGCGCCTTGTGCTGTAAGATTCTCCGCCTCCTCCGAAAGCGGAACCCAAAGCGGTTCCTCTTTGCTGAAGAAGAATGAGAATAACCAAAATTAATGAAACGATTGATTGAACAATAAGGGCTGTTTGGTTCATTTTAGTTGTTGTTGATAGAGAATAGCAGTTCCGCTCCCAGGACAATCAGGGACATCCAGAACAGGTTGGCCAGTCCGCTGATTTCAAACATGGCGCTCGGGAAGATGCAGTCCGCTACCCAGACTAAAAACATGATTATTACGAAAGAAAAAAGGTTTAAAGTGATTACTCTTAAAGGAAAGGTGATGGCATTGAGAATGGGGCGGACGAAAAGGATTAAAAGGCCGATGGTCGTTCCTACTATCAGGATGGTGCTCAAGCTTCCGTCCGAGGTAATGCCTTTGATAAAATATAAGGATAAAGCTGTCCCGACAATTCCGGAAAGGATTTTAGATAAGAACCCGCGCATTGTTTAAATGATATCAGAAAAAAGAATAAAGTCAACTCCCTTTGCCAATTATTAATTTTGGGGTATAATTATTCTAACAAGCATGGAAAACAACAAAAGTTTTACTTTAATTGAAATGATGGCGGTGATAATAGTGGTGGGAGTCATTTCCGCTTTTGTCATCGCCAAGTCCCAGGAATCTTCTTATCAGGCCGATATTGCCAGGGGGAAAGCCTTCAGTTTGTCCATATTGACCAACTTGCCGGTCAATTTCGTTTCCGAGTGGAAGTTTGACGGTCCGACCTCGGCAGGCTCCAGCGCCACGGTCAATGACGTTAAAGATACCTGGAGCGCCAATGACGGAGCTATTACCGGCACGCCTACGGTGAGAGGCGGGACTAATTGTGTTTCCGGAAATTGTTTGGAGTTTGACGGCACGGTCCAATATGTCAATGTCGGAAACGCCGACAGCTTGAAAATAACCGGAGACCAGACAATAGAGATGTGGCTAAAGCCAACCAGCTTCAGCGCCAGGAGAAATCCCTATAACAAAGCTTATGGGGGAGAAGGAACGATAACCCAGGAGACCAGCGGTGCCTTAAATTATTATTGGGGCACCTGCGGAGGCAATTGTTCTCCTTATCAACCATTTGGTTCTGTCGTAGCATTGTCTCTGAACAAATGGAACCATGTTTTAATCACAAGATACATTTCAGACGCTGTGCCGGCGAATAGATATCTCAAGTGGTTTATTGACGGTAAAAAAAGGAATACAGCGGCTCCCAGTTATACCGCCGCCGTTGTTTCAGCGGCAAGCCTTATGATTGGAAACGGCTACACTTCCCCCTACAGCGGTTTGATAGACGAGGTCAGGATATATAACGGCGCTTTATCAATAAGTCAGGTTCAGCAGAATTATTATGTCGGCTTGAATAAGCTTTTTAGGAGGGAAGGACTTGATGCAACAGAATACCAACAAAGATTAGCGGAGTTAAAGCTTAATTTAACCGACGATGAATAACAAGGACACGTATGCGTTTATAGACGCTTCCAACCTTTTTTACGGAGGAGAGAAAAGTTTGGGCTGGAAAATTGATTATGAAAAATTAGCCGGTTATTTGAAAGAAAAATACGCGGCCAAGAAGATTTTCTATTTCGGGGGAGTGGAAACATATAATTTTCCTTACGATTATTTAAAAAACAAAACAGTTCCCCTGAACGAGCTGGACAAATGGCTAAGCGATTTTATTAAAGAAAAAGCCGATTTTTTGAACGAGGCGGAATTGCTTCTTGTCGGAAGGCATCTTAAAAGAATACGTTTTTACAAAAAACTTAAAAGGTTCGGCTATGATTTGTACCTTAAACCGGTTAAGCTTTACGAGCAGGAAGACGGGACGACAAAGAGAAAGGCCAACTGCGATGTCGAGATGGCTTTTTATTTAATGAAGGCAAAAGACAACTTTAACAGGGCGATAGTTCTTTCCGGGGACGGGGACTTCTTGCCGGTTTTGAAATATCTAAAAAAGCAAAATAAAAAGATAATTATTCTGGCCAGAGGGCCGAGGTCGGCCAAAGAGATTAAAAAGTTTGCGGGAGCCGACTTCAGGGATTTCGTTCGTTTGAAAAAAATGATAAAATATGAAGAGGAATAAAAAGACGGACATGCGAGATATCCGTCTTACGTTTAGTGGTTGTATTTTATCATTTTATTAATTTTTGTCAATAACCACCAACAACAATGAATAAATCCTTCACCCTCATCGAAATACTGGTGGTCATCGTCATAGTCGGAATCCTTTCCGCCTTCATTATCATTGGCATGGCCGGAGTCTCGGAAAAAGCCGCCATTGCCAAAGGACAGGCGTTTGCCGGTTCTTTGAGAAATTCTTTATTGATAAACATGGCGGGAGAATGGAAATTCGAAGGTCCGACCGCAATTGACGGCGATGCCGTGACAGATGACATCAAGGATAGCTGGGGAGGAAACAATACGGGAATAACCATAACCGGCACGCCCAAAATAAAAGGAGGAAACAGCTGTGTTTCGGGAAAATGTCTAAGTTTTAACGGCACCACAGATACGGTTAATTGCGGAAGCGGCGGAACAGACCTGAGGGTGTCGTCTGGAAGCGCCATGGCGGTGGAAGCGTGGGTTAATCTTGTAGACCCAAGCAGGCTACAAAGCGTTGTATCGGAATGGACGCCATGGATTTTATTCATATCAAGCTCTAAAATGAGATTCTACATTAGAAGTAGCGGGGCCGACTACAGCGTTTCCTCAAATACCGTCCTATCTTCCAATCAGTGGCACCATATAGCCGTGGCATACACCAAGTCAGACCTTAGCGCCGCGTTTTATCTGAATGGAAAGCGGGACGGTAATCCTGCTTTTTCTGTCACCATAGATAATCCATCAAGCGTCCTTCTGCAAATAGGCGGTTACGGAAACATCAACACTCGTCTTGGAGGCATGGTGGATGAAGTCAGAATATACAATACGGCCATTCCAATATCTCAAATCCAGCAAAATTATTACCTGGGACTAAATAATCTATACAAAAACGGGAGATTAACTCAAACAGAATATACTCAAAGATTGGCAGAGCTTAAAGCCGGTGTTTCTCAAGAGTAATGCAATTTTTAAAAGATTTCGAGTTCATCCCGTCGCCTCTGCTTTTTCAAAACCAACCATTGTATTGGTTTTTCTTTTTTAGTATAATGATTCAATGAACCAGAAATCATTCACGTTGATAGAGATACTGGTGGTCATCGTCATAGTCGGAATCCTTTCCGCCTTCATCATCGTTTCCATGGCCGGGGTTTCGGAAAAAGCCGCCATTGCCAAAGGACAGGCGTTTTCTTCCTCGCTTAAAAATTCTTTGTTAATGAATTTGGTTTCGGAATGGAAGCTGGATGAAGCATCTGGAACGACAGCATATGATTCTTGGGGACCGAACAATGGAACATTGAGTGGCGCCACTTTGCCATCAATACAAACATCGGGGTGTATTTCCGGCAATTGTTTAAGTTTTAATGGATCAACAGCTTATGTGGATTGCGGAACCGACAGCAGTTTGGATGTGGGATATAACAATTATACGTTTTCGTTGTGGTTTAAGAGGAACACTTTTGGAACAACACAGGTTTTGCTTGATAAGCGAGTATCCGAATATGTTGGATTAATATTATTTTTCAGTTCAAACAATTTATTGTACAGCAGAGGAGGTGCAAGCGGTCACGACATAACCTTCTCATCTGCCATTACGGATGATAGGTGGCATTTTGTTGTTGTGTCTAATACGCGCTCTGGAAACAGAATCATTGGTGTCGATGGAGTTTTTCAATCATCGTCATATGATTCTTCGTCGATAAATTTTAATAGCACGTATTCTTTAAAAATCGGCACAATCTATACGGCAACAAGTTTTTATTTTAATGGTCGAATTGATGATATCCGCATATATAATCAAGCCATGCCAATATCTCAAATCCAGCAAAACTATTATTCCGGATTAAACAAGCTGCTTGCCCGAAACGGGTTTGATGTGGTAGAATACAGTCAAAGGTTGGGAGAATTAAAATTAAATTTAGCGAAACATGAATAAAAAAGTAATCATTTTTTCAGTCGTTATCATCACCTTCCTGATGGGTGTTTTTTCTTATTCCTTGGTTCCCGATAGAATGGCTTCCCATTGGAACGAGTATGGCATAGTAGATGGCTATGTTTCCAAATGCTTCGGCCTGTTTTTCTTTCCGTTCTTGATGCTGGTAATATCCTTGTTCCTTTTGTTTATTCCCAAAATAGACCCGCTGAAGAAGAATATCGAGAAGTTCAGGGAAGAATACGATTTGTTCGTGGTTTGGTTTACGGTTTTCTTCTTTTATATTTACGCCCTGACTCTTTTGTGGAACATGGGAGTGACCTTTAACATGACTTTCGTTTTAATGCCCGCCTTCGCCGCCCTCTTCTATTTCGTGGGCGTTCTTCTGGAAAAAGCCAAGAGAAACTACTTTATCGGCATCAGGACTCCCTGGACCCTGGCTTCTGACGAGGTTTGGAACAAAACGCACAAGCTGGGAGCCAAGCTGTACAAAATTGTGGCTCTGTCTGCCGTTGTCTCCATGTTTTTCACCCAATTTTCCTTGTATTTCATTTTCATCCCCCTGATTGTTTTTTCCCTGTACTTGGTTTTCTATTCCTATTTTGAGTTTAAAAGGACGGAGAAGTAAAACTTATCTCAGGTTGACAAATTTTTTTAGTTGACCATAATAGTATTAGCACTCAAAGGTCGTAATTGCTAATTTTTAATCAGTTAATTTTTATGAATTTAAAACCGATTTCAGACCATATTATAATCGAGCCCCTCAAGGAAGAGGAAAAGACCAAGGGGGGGATTTTTCTTCCCCAGTCGGCGGAAAAAGAAAGGCCAGAGCAGGGGCTGGTCATTGCCGTGGGGCCGGGCAAGAAGGAAATTCCCATGGAAGTCAAAAAAGGGGACAAGGTGATATTCACCAAATACGGGCCTCATGAAATCAAGGTCGGGAATAAAGAATATTTGATTGCCGGTCAGGATGACATTCTGGCAATCATTGAATAAACAAAAACATGTCCAAACAAATTTTTTACGGAGAAGAAGCGCGAGCCAAGCTGAAAAGCGGCGTGGACAAGCTGGCTGACGCAGTGGCCGTTACTCTCGGGCCCAAAGGCAGAAACGTTGTTTTGGGCGAGAGCTACGGTTCTCCCACCATTACCAACGACGGGGTGACTATTGCCAAGGATATTGAGCTTGAAGACAAGGCGGAAAATATCGGAGCGGAAATCGTGAAGCAGGTGGCCGAGAAAACAAATGATTTGGCCGGAGACGGCACCACCACCGCCACCTTATTGGCCCAGTCGCTGATTAGGGAGGGACTGAAGAACGTTACGGCCGGCACCAATCCTTTGGCCATCAAGAGAGGCTTGGAAAAAGGATGCGAAATGGTTGTTTCCGAAATCAAGAAGATGAAAAAGGATATTTCTTCGGAAGAGGATTATGCCCGGGTGGCAACCATTTCCGCCGAAGACCAAGAATTGGGAACTTTGATTGCCAAAACCATTATGGAGGTGGGCAAGGACGGAGTGATTACCATTGAAGAGTCGAAAACCCTGGGTATTGAAAAAGAAATCGTCAAAG
Organism: Patescibacteria group bacterium UBA6805; assembly: GCA_002452735.1. Classification (GTDB taxonomy): domain Bacteria; phylum Patescibacteriota; class Minisyncoccia; order Minisyncoccales; family Minisyncoccaceae; genus Microsyncoccus. The sequence goes on from DKFD01000006.1 coordinate 16,037, forward strand.
GCCTTGAATTCGGGGAAGGGTACATTTCTCCCTATATGGTCAGCGATTTGGAAAGAATGGAAGCCAAGCTGGAAGACCCTTACATTTTAATCACCGACAAGAAGATTTCTTCAATCAAAGAAATGCTTCCCATACTGGAGAAAATAGTGGCTACCGGAGAAAAGAACGTTTTAATCGTAGCCGACGAGGTTGACGGAGAGGCCCTAACCACTCTTATCGTCAATAAGCTGAGAGGAGTTTTCAATGTTTTGGCCGTCAAAGCTCCGGGATATGGAGACAGGAAGAAAGAAATACTTCAGGACATAGCCGTTGTCACCGGCGGCCAAATGATTTCCGAAGAGCTGGGAATGAAGATGGAGAACATTGAATTAAATCATTTGGGCAGGGCCAGAAAAGTAATCGCCACCAAGGAAAAAACAACCATTATTGAGGGAAAAGGAAAGAAAGAAGAGATTGACAAGAGGATCGGCCAGTTGAGAAATCAAATCGGCAAGGAAGATTCTGACTTTGACAAGGAGAAGCTTCAGGAAAGGCTGGCCAAGCTGTCCGGAGGAGTGGCGGTAATCAAGGTGGGAGCAGCCACCGAGATTGAGCAGAAAGCCAGAAAGCATAAAACCGAAGATGCTTTGGCCGCTACCAGGGCTGCCATTGAAGAAGGAGTGGTGCCTGGCGGAGGCGTGGCGCTTTTGAGGTGCCAGAAAGCTTTGGAGGGATTGGAAATCAAGGGCGAAGAGGGTGTTGCTTTGGAAATCCTTAAAAGAACCCTGGAAGAGCCCATAAGAAGGATTGCCGAGAACGCGGGCAAGGACGGTTCGGTCATTGCCGCCGAGGTAAAAAAACTTCCTCTGACCCATGGCTACAATGCTTTGGACGACAGGTTCGAGGACTTGATGGAAACAGGCATCATTGACCCGGCCAAAGTGGTGAGGTCGTGTATTGAGAACGCTGTCTCAGCCGCTTCAATGCTTTTGACCACGGAATGCATCGTGGTGGAAAAGCCGGAGGAGAAAACATCCGACAAGTCGGAACCAGGCGGAATGGGGGGAATGTATTAATTAAAAAGCAGGGCTTGGGCCCTGTTTTTGGTTGGAATAAAAAAGAGCGCATATTTTTAAATATACGCTGTATAGGTCAGAAATTTCATCCGGGGAGAGGTGATATTCAGGTTCTCGATTTCTTCGACAGGGAAGAACCCTATCTTTCCCTCGGCCAACAGGTCGCGGAACTCGGGAGTTTCTTTTACGTTCGTCCAAGAAAGGTAGGCGGTGAAAGCCAGGTCAATCAGGTCGTTTTTTCCGAGCCAGGCCGGAAGGAGGAGAAAAGGGTCCGGGGAATAAACCAGTTCCAGTCCGGTTTCTTCTTCTAGCTCCCTTTTTAGGGCGTTGAGGATTGCCGACTGGTAGTTCTGTCCGTCAAAGTCCCGAAGCTCGATACCTCCGCCGGGCAGTTCCCAGTTCCCTGAAAGGTCCCGGCCCGTGATTGAGCCTCGTTCTGTCCGAAATCTCATCAGAGTTTTTCTGTCTTTCGCGATGTGGGCGAAAACCCCGATTCCCGTGGCAACGGCTCGGCCCCGGCCAAGATTCTTTTTGCAGTTTTCAATGATCTTTTCCGTGTTCATTTCAATGCCTCCAACACAATGGTTAGATGAGCCCATATTACAATACTTTCGTATTTTGTCAATGGAGGATTGTTCTGTAATTTTAAAACCACCCTTGTATTTTGCTTGATTTTTGATATAATCCAGAAGAAGAATAAAGGTCAAATTAAAAGAAATTAAAAAACAAACATATGATTGACGTCTTAACATTATTTTTAGGATTAATCGTTGTTTTGGTCTTGTGGATTGTTTTCATCTACAATTCTTTGATTGTCTTGAGAAACCGTGTCAAGGAGGCCTGGTCAGACATCGATGTCCAATTAAAGAGAAGGTATGATTTGATTCCCAATCTAATGGAAACCGTAAAGGGTTATGCCGGCCACGAAAGGGAAACTTTTGAAAAGGTGGTTCAGGCCAGGAATATGGCCATGAGCGCCCAGGGCGTAAAAGAAAAAGGAGAGGCGGAAAACATGCTCAGCCAAACCCTTAAATCCATATTCGCCTTGTCCGAGAGCTATCCCGAACTCAAGGCCTCGCAGAATTTTCTGGAGCTGCAGCAGGAATTAAGTGATACAGAGAACAAGATACAGGCCGCCCGCAGGTTTTACAACGGCAATGTTTTGGAATTGAATACCAAAATTGAAACAGTTCCTTCCAATGTCGTTGCCAACATGTTCAATTTCAAGCAGTCCGAATTTTTCCAGATAGGGGAGGAGGAAAAGGCAGCGCCCAAGGTGGATTTTAACAAATAGATTATACATGAAAAACATCAAGAAAGTCATCATCAAGCAAAGAAAAAAACTGAGAAAGAAATACGGCAAGAAGCTGAGCTTAAGAGACCAAAAAAGAAAAGGCATTCTTAAAAAATAGCCATGGCCAACTTGTATTCTCAAGCCGAATCAAATGTTCGCAGGACATGGTTTTTAATAACCCTGTTTTTGCTCTTGGTCATTGCCCTGGGCTGGCTTTTCAGCCATATCCTGAACAATCAGGCCATTCTTTACGTCGCCGTTGTCTTCAGTATTGTGACCAGTATTTCTTCCTACTGGTTTTCCGACAAGTTTGTTTTGACGATGACTAGCGCTTATCCCGTAAAGAAAGAGGATGATCCCCAGCTTTACCGCCTGGTGGAAAATCTTTGCATCACGGCCGGTCTTCCCTTGCCCCGAATATATGTTTTGGAAGAAGAACAGCCCAATGCTTTTGCCACGGGCCGGGACGAAAAGCACGCCGTGATTGTCGTAACCAGGGGCCTTATGGAAAAATTACAGAGAGTGGAGCTGGAAGGAGTGATTGCTCACGAGCTTTCCCACATTAAGAACAGGGATACGCTTCTGCAGACCGCGATAGTGGTTTTGGTGGGCATTGTCGCTATTCTTTCCAACATGTTTTTGAGAATCGGTTTCAGAAGAAGGGGGAACAACAGGGACAGCTCTCCCGTTCTCGCCATTCTGGGAATCGTTGCCGCAATTCTGGCTCCTTTAAGCGCCAATCTGATAAAGCTGGCCCTTTCCCGGCAGAGAGAGTTTCTGGCCGACGCTTCCGGAGCCCTTCTTACCCGCTATCCCGAAGGACTGGCCAGCGCCTTGGAGAAAATCGCTTCTGACGAGCACGAGCTTTCCAAGGCCAGCCCGGCCACGGCCCATTTGTTCATCGCCTCGCCCTTTAAGGAGGGAGAAGGGGGATACAGCTGGGCGGCCAAGCTTTTTATGACCCATCCGCCAATGGAAGAAAGAGTCAAGGCCCTGCTGGGCATGCGCATGCCTGAAGAATAATCATCCGGAGAGGTGCAAGAGCGGTTTAATTGGCAGTCCTGGAAAGACTGTGTATGTAAAAGTACCGAGGGTTCGAATCCCTCCCTCTCCGCATTGAGTTTTGTGAAGAAGGCAAACAAAAACGACATCCTGCTTGCGGTTTGCGTAACCATCTTTTTGTTTACGGCACTGATAGACTGGAATGTTTATTCTTGGCTGATTTTGCTTTCGTTAATAATGATTTTGTTTGTCTGGTATTTCAAAAATTGACAATCAGGTTTTTTGTGCTATTCTTTAGGTAGGTCTTTGAGGTGGAAAAATGGATGATGATGAAAAGAAACTGCTTGCTTTACAGCAAATTAAAAATGATGCGCCGATGATTCTTTCTCAATTAAGAAAGATGATTGGTTGTCCGTACGGCTTTGAGAAGATTCTCAGGATTGACGTTATTTCCCTGGATCGGGAATACAGCGCCGATTGCTGCCTCGTTTTCTTCGGGGAAGTGAGGGATACTATTTATCTTAATTCCGACATGAAATTCATTGACAAGATTATTTTTTTTCTCGGGCGCGAGCAAGAATACAAGAAACTCGTAGACGTCCTGCTTAAAGAGTACCGCTTGGTATTGTATTTATAGCCCCCTTTCGGGTTTTTTTATTTGATTTTTTTGAAGTTTTAGTATAATATTAAAACATATGGACGGAATAAATTTTACCAACAAAGCTCAAAGAACGGTAATGCAGGCGCAGAATACGGCCAGGGACATGGGGCACCAGCAGATTGACGCCCTGCATTTGCTGTACGCCATTGTTTCCGATTCGGAAAACATCGTTATCAGTCTTTTGAACAGGCTGAACGTTGACATTGAGGACTTGCGGAAGAAATTAAAAGCCGGCTTGAGCCATGTGCCGGTTGTTTCCACTCCCCAAACCATCGGCCAGTTCTATTTAACCCAGGATATGGCCAAGGTTTTGGAGCGCTCAAGAGAAGAGGCCCTGAATCTTAACGACGAATTTGTTTCTTTGGAACACTTGTTTTTGGCCGTTCTTTCCACCGAGACCCTGGCCAAGGAAACCTTGGACAAGGCAACATATTTAAAGCAAGCCACCAGCTTCGGAGAACAGGGACAGACACAGAAGCTTGCTTATGACACGGCTTTGAAGATTTTCACCCAGTTAAGGGGCGGAGAAAGGGTGACTAGTCCCAATCCCGAATCAAAATACAAAATCATTGAAAATTATTCCCGCAACCTTACTGTCATGGCCAAGCAGGGAAAGCTTGATCCTATCGTGGGTCGGGAGGATGAAACCAGACGGCTGATGCAGATTTTATCAAGAAGAACCAAGAACAATCCGGTTCTTATCGGAGAAGCCGGTGTGGGCAAGACCGCTGTTGTCGAGGGCCTGGCCCAGAAAATCGCCAAAGGAGAGGTGCCGGAAAGCCTTAAGAATAAAGAGCTTATCAGTTTGGATTTGGGGGCTTTGATTGCCGGTACCAGGTACAGGGGAGAGTTTGAAGAAAGAATCAAGGCTCTGTTAAAAGAAATCAAGAAAGCGGAAGGAAGATATCTTTTGTTCATTGACGAGCTTCATACCTTGATCGGGGCTGGTTCGGCCGAAGGAGCGATTGACGCTTCCAACTTGTTAAAACCCGCCCTGTCCAAGGGCGAGCTCAAAGCCATTGGCGCCACCACTCTCAAGGAATACCAGAAATACATTGAATCAGACCCGGCCCTGGAAAGGAGATTCCAGCCCATTTACGTTTCCGAGCCGAGCATCGAAGACACCATTTCCATTTTAAGGGGAATCAAGGAAAAGTATGAATTGCACCACGGATTGAAAATCAAGGATTCGGCCCTGGTTTCGGCAGCCGAACTTTCGGCCCGCTACATTTCGGACAGGTTCTTGCCGGACAAGGCGGTTGATTTGATGGATGAGGCAGCCTCGGCCTTGAGACTGGAAATAGAGTCCAATCCCGCTGAAATGGAAAACCTTAACAAGGAAATTCAGAAATTGGAGATAGAAAAAGAGGCCTTGAAAAAGGAACCCGGCAATGTCAAAAGGGAGAAATCAATTAACAGGCAGCTGGCCGAGCTCAAGGAAAAAGCTAATGCTTTTTCCGTGCGCTGGAAAACGGAGAAGGAAACAATTGCCGGCATCAAGCAGTTAAAAGAAGACATCGACAAGAAAAGATATGAGCTGGAGAGTCTTTTGAAGGACGGCGACTTGCAGAAAGTGGCGGAAATCAAATACGGCATCTTGCCCGACCTGTTTTCCAAATTGAGGAAGCAGGAGAACAAGCTGGTAAGATTGCAGAAAGAGAATCCCATTCTGAAGCAGGAAATAGGGCCGGAAGAAATCGCCCGGGTGGTTTCCCGCTGGACAGGCATTCCCCTGACCAGGTTATTGGAATCGGAAGTCGGCAAGCTTGAGAACATGGAAAAGATTCTGGCCAAAAGAATCGTTGACCAAGAAGAAGCCATTAAGGCGGTTTCCAATGCCATTAGAAGGTCCAGAGCCGAGATTTCCGAAGAATCCAAGCCCCTGGGCTCGTTCCTGTTCCTTGGTCCGACTGGAGTAGGTAAGACAGAAACGGCCAAGGCCCTGGCCGAGTTCTTGTTCAACGACGAGAATGCCTTGATCAGGGTGGACATGTCCGAATACATGGAGAAGTTCGATGTTTCCAAAATGATCGGCAGTCCTCCGGGATACGTTGGCTATGACGAGGGAGGGCAATTGACCGAGAAAGTGAGGCGCAGGCCATACAGCGTCATTCTTTTGGACGAGATAGAAAAAGCCCATCCCGAGGTTTTCAATATGCTCTTGCAGGTTTTGGAAGACGGGAGATTGACCGATGCCAAGGGCAGGACAGCTTCTTTCAAAAACACCATTCTTATCATGACCTCCAATGTCGGTTCCGACATTATTGCCAAGGAAGCGCCTCTGGGATTTGTTGACGATGGAAAAGTCAGCCAGAAAGAGGGATTGAAAGAAAAAGTTCAGGGCGCCCTGAAAGAAAAATTCAAGCCGGAATTCATCAACAGGATTGACGAAATCATCATTTTTGACTATCTGGGCCAAAAAGAAATCAAGCAGATAGTTGATTTGGAGTTGAACAAGGTTCAGAAAAGACTGACCAAGAAAGACATTAAGATAGCGGTTACGGAAAAAGCCAAGGAGTATTTGGCGGAAAAAGGGTTTGATTCCAATTACGGAGCCAGGCCATTAAAGAGGTTGATCCAGAAATTAATCCTTGACCCCATGGCTTTGAAGATAGTGGTGGGGGAGATAAGAAGCGGCGGCAGGATTACTGTCGACATTGAGAACAAGGAGATTATCTTGAAAACGATTTCCAAGAAAAAACCCGCCTTAAGCAGCAAATAGGTTATGAAAAAAAACGATGTTCTGAATTTGTTTTTTATGATTGTTCTCGGAGCTTTCGGAGGCCTTTTGGCCGTATTCTTCTGCCTCAAAGGCAATGCCGGTCTTTTTTCTCCGCTGGTTATCAATCAGACCGAAGAAAGAGTCTATATCGACCAGAACACGGCGCTCATGGACAGCATCAAGGAAACGAAAAAATCGATTTTTACCGTCAATTCTTTTTCCGGCCTGGTTTTGACTTCCGACGGACTGGCCGTTACTTTGGCCGATAATGTGGCGGGCAAGAGCGCTGTTGTTTGCGTTGTCAACAAGGAAGAGATTCCTTGCCAGGTTTTAAAAAAAGATTTCAGCCAGAATCTGGCCTTAATCAAAATAGAGAAAGACAAGCTTTCGACCACGGGATTCTTTGATTACGAAAAAATGGAAACAGGCAAAAGAATCTACGTTCTTTCTTATCTTCCCTCCGGCGTCTTGTCCGTTAACGAGGGGATTGCCAAAAGCTTTGATGCGGACATTATTAAAACAAACATCAGGGAAATCGAGTCAGTAAACGGAAGCCCGGTCTTTAGCGTGGACAACCGGATAGTTGGCTTGGCTTTCAGGGAAGCCAGTGGTTTTGTCTCCGTCATGCCTTCTTCTCTAATCAGGGCTTTTGCCGGACTTTGATTTTGGGGTATAATATGCATATGTTTAACCCGAAGCTGAAAGATTTCATCGAGCAAAATCCGAACAAGTCATTGCTGGGTTTTGCTTGGTCGTGCTACTGGAGATTGCAGGTTGTAATTTTCGTCATCTATCTGGCCCTGGTCATTGTTTTCTTGATGCTGGGCCTTTTGGTTAGCTTGATAGAAAGGTTGTTATAATAATTATTTATATATATGACCCTTAATTTTAAGCATGTTCTCGGCTGGGTGCTTGTTTTCGTGGGCCTGGCCGTTATTTTCTGGGACATTTCCACTTCATATTATTGCTTCACCGCCAAGAAAGAGTTTCCCCAGGTTTTCGTTCAGCCCGCGGCCGAGAAAAAAGACACATCGTCTTCGGGGGTATTCGATCCCCAGGCAATGGCCGGAGAAATCATTCAGGAGCAGCTCGGCCAGCTGATTCCCGCGAACACGGTTTCCTTGTTGCTGAACATGTCGGCCTGGATTCTTTTCGCCACTTTTCTTATTTACGCCGGAGCCAGGGTGGTGGGGCTGGGTGCAGGATTTTTGAAGGACTAAAAAGATACGGTTTTTTGATGATTTTGTGATATAATTGCTCTGTGGACATAAGGTCTTTTGCCAAAAAGCACAATTATTTTTTTTGGTATGTCAGAGAACCGGAGAATCTCTCAAAAGAATCAATAGTTGAGCATGTTTTGAATTACGGGGACTGGAAAGATTTCAAAGAACTGGTTGCTGTTCTGGGGGTTGTTGAAATCGCTGAAATATTCAGAAAACAAGCGGAGAAAGAAAGAAGCAATTACAGGCCCAAGATTAAAAACTACTTTGAGGCGTATTTTAACGAACATGCACCAAGAAGTGCTAACTGAAAATCAAAAAAATCTACTGCCTCTTTTGAGGCAATTTAAAAATCAATTCGGCCTGATAGGGGAAACGGCGATTGCTTTGCAGATGGGCCATCGCCGGTCGGTTGATTTTGATTTAGCTTCTGTTTTTTGAGAACGAAAGGGTCAAGAAGCAGATAGCGGGGATAGAGAGCGTCCTTATTGACGAGAAGGGGGAATATACCGTAATAACGGAGGGTGTCAAGATTACTTTTGTTCATTATCCTTTTAATGTGGACTTCGGAGAAGAGTTTGAGGGAATTAGGGTTGCGGACTTTTTGACTCTGGCCGCTCTTAAATCTTACGCTCTGGGAAGGAGAACGAAATGGAAGGATTACGTCGACCTTTACTTCGTTTTTAAGGGTTTTTTCGGTTTTGAGCAGGTGGTGGAAAAAGCCGAAAAAATTTTCGGCAAGGAGTTCAATGAAAAGATTTTCCGGGCCCAGCTCGGCTATTTTAAAGACATAGACTATTCGGAAGAGATAGAGTATATGCCGGGATTTGAAACAGGCAAGGAAATTATTGAAAGAGAGTTGTTGAAGATGAGCACGAAAGCTTAATTGACATATCCGCATTTTTCAGATATATCCTGAAACAGCACCTTGGAGAGAGCGATTAAATTGAAAACGCTTGAAAGCATTGTCCAGACGCAAAACAGTTTCTATTCCTGTTGCTACGACCTTAAAACAAAGGAATTTGTTTTCAAGAGAATCGGAAGCGAAAACAAGCCGGTTTGGGCTCGTTACGAGCCGCTGTACATAGGAAACAAGCTTTCCATTGAAAACTCCTGCCTTGTCTTGAAAGACGGCAAGAGAGTTGTCCTGAGGACTTCCCCGATGGTTAATGTTTTCGAAAAATCCACGGCGCTGTTGGCTTAATAGCGCCTTTTTTATTGCTCGTTGACTTTTAATTTGTTTTTCCATATAATGGCCTTGTATGAATCCTGAAGAAATAATCAAGCTCACCAACGCGGTTTACAAGGTAACAGACCTTTTCCCCCCAAAAGACCCTCTTAAGACAGCCATCAGGAAAGAGGCGCTTGATGTTTTGTTTTTTTCAGTTCTGGCCTTGAAGGGATTCAGCTCAAAGACCAGGGGAGATGTTTTCATCAGCCTGAAACTCATTGAGGCGTATCTCCAGGTGTCAAGCAAACAGAAATGGGTGCACGAGCGCAACTTTGAGATTCTTCAGGCAGAGTACGACAAGGTCAGGCAATTTTTCGAAGTTCTGGCTAAAAAAAACAAACCAGAGCCGAAGAAACCGGCCGCGGGAGGGTTGAAGACCGAGAAAAGCGAAATAATTGGCAGGCAGATTGAGTATGAAAAATTATCAGACATCCAGCTCAGGGTTTTGGAAGTGCTGCAGAACAAGGGACAGCTCAAGCCGAACGAAATCAACGGATTTTTCCCTAAGATAAGCTCAAGGTCAATCAGGAGGGAATTGAGGGAATTGAGGGAAAAAAACATAATCAATTCTTCGGGGAGTGGAAAAGCGGTTTCTTATGAAATTAACCCTAATTATTAATCCGGCCAATCCGGACACGAATCCGGCCAATCCGGCCAATCCGGACACGAATCCGGCCAATGTGGACAGAATGCGGACAACACGGACAAAATGTGGACAAAATAAAGGACAAATGAATACAGTAAAATGCAGCCCAAAGAATTCAAAGAACAATTTTTTTCTCAAATATACGACGAGTACCTGGACAGGGTCTACCGTTTTGTATACTTCAAAGTCAATTCAGAGGAAATAGCCCAGGACATCACTTCCGAGATATTCGCCCGTTTATGGAAGCAAATCTCTATGGACACTGATATTAGAAATCCGTCTGGTTTTTTGTTCAAAACCGCCAGAAACATGCTCGTTGACCACTATCGCGGCAAGGAAAGGAGTCCGGCCAATCTGGACACGGTGGCTTTTATGATCAAAGACGATAACCAGGACATTGAGAAAAAGGTCTTAATGGACGAGGACATGAAAAAGGTCAGGCTGGCCATGAGTCAATTAAAGGACGAATACCGCCAGGCCGTGTTTTTGTACTATGTGGAACAAGAGCCCATCAGCGAAGTGGCCAAGGTTCTGGGCAAATCAGCCAACAACACCCGGGTAACCATACACCGGGGCATGAAACAGCTGAAGAAAATCCTTGAGGCCTAAGTGTAATAAAAGCAGGGTTTTTACGTCTTTTATTGTAATATGGACGAATTCACTCTTATTAAAAAGCTGGAAGCTCTCAAAACCGTTAAACCCAGTCCTGATTGGGCTTTTTCAGCTAAATCCAGGATTCTCGGCCAGAGCTTTGAGAAAGCTCAGGGTTTTTCCTTTGACCTGGTTTTTAACCAAAGGAGATTGGCTCCGGTTTTCGCTTCCTGCCTGATAATCTTCACAATCATGCCTTTTGTCTTTGCCAAGGACGCTTTGCCGGGCGAGGCCTTGTATGGACTGAAGAAAGCAGAGGAGGCCGTCAAATACAAATTAATGGCCTCGGGAGAGCAGAAGTCAGTGGCCCAGCTGGAAAATGTCCGGTCCAGGCTGAACGAGCTTGACAAAATAACGAATCAAAGCGAAAACCAGGGCAAGAAACTGGCAGCCGGCATCAAGGAAACGAAACAGGCCCTGAGCCGGGCTTCCAGGGAATTGGTCAATGTTCCCCAGAATCAGAGGGCGGAACTGGTGGCAAAAATCGTCGGCCAGATAACGGCTATTGAAGAAAAAACAAATGCTGCTATAATGGACACAGACGAAAAGGAGTATCAAGAGCTTTACAAGTTTTTTATTGAAAACGAGATTAAGGAGCTGGAAGAGAGGGAAGCCAACCTGAGCCAGGAACAAAAAGACTTATTAATTAAAACAAAAGAATTGTTTGAACAAGGAGAATATTCGGAAGCAATGGAAGCGATATATCAGATACAACCAAATAATTAGACGCAATCCCTGTTTCAGAGGTTCAACTTCAGAATTAATCTTTTAATTTTGAGGTTGAGCCTCAAGAGGGAGACAAGGATTGTTGAAAGAGGCGGCTTGACCCTTAAAGTCGGTCGATGAGCAGCCAGGATAAATATAAACGATAAAACAAGATTGTTTCTTTAAAAAAGAATTTTATATAAACACTTCACCTTATTTAATTCTCAATATTTAAAGAAGCAATCGATAATATATTTTAAAATGAGTAAAAACAAATTAGGAATCATTACTGGTTTGTGTTTTGCTTTAATGGTTGCAGTAACTCCGGTTATGGCCGCTTGTGACTTGCAGCACCCTGCTGAATGTACAAACGATCAATTGATCGCTTTGATTACAGGATTGCTGGGCACTGGCACAGGCACTGGCGTAACAGGAACTATCAACGGCATTCCCGCTGGTTTTCAGTTTACTACCAACCTAATGCAAACTTCATCCAGTAATGATGTAAAATATCTTCAGATTTTGTTGAACTCTGATGCAGCTACTCAAATAGCCGCCACAGGCGCTGGTTCTCCTGGAAACGAGACCTCGTACTTTGGCACTCTTACAAAAGCAGCTGTCGTCAAGTTCCAGAATAAATACGCTTCCGAAGTTTTGGCTCCTTACGGCTTGACCGCAGGAACCGGATACTTTGGTTCTACTTCAAGAGCCAAGGCCAACGCCTTGATTGCCGCTGGCACAGGAACCGGAACAACTCTTCCCGAAGGTTGCACGTCAACCTCTGGATTTAGTCCTGTAACCGGCCAGTCATGTTCATCTGGCACGACAGTGGTTCTTCCCGAAGGTTGCACGTCAACCTCTGGATACAGCCCAATAACCGGCCAGTCATGTTCATCTGGCACGACAACTCCGATATCAGGAGCATTTAGTGTTGTTTTGGCTTCAACAAACCCGGCTTCAGGAACATTGGTTCAGGGCCAGGCAACAGCTGACTTAATGCACTTCTTGGTTTCCAATGGAACAAGCAGTGAAGTTAAGATTACAGCAGTTGAATTGACCAGACTGGGTGTTTCAGCTGACGCCACATTATCAGGCGTTTACTTGTTTGAGGGAGCGAGCAGATTAACTGATGCTGGTACGATATCTGCAGGAAAAATTACATTTAATAACGCCAACGGTGTTATTGTAATTCCTGCAAACAGCTCAAAAATAATTTCAGTAAAATCTGACATCCTTGCCGCATCAAACGGTCAAACCATCGGCATTTCACTGTCTGGCGTCACGGCTGGCACAGCATTAAGCGGAACAGCGCTTCCAATTACCGGAAACATTCACACTATTGCCGCTGCTGACTTGGCAGCCGTTAATGTTGGCGCTCCGTTGCCGACATTAGTTGTTGGAATTCCAACTCCGACCGACCCAATAGCTGGTGTTAGAGTTTGGGAGTCAACATTTACTATTAATAACAGAAATGTTAACTTCTCAAGACTGTCATTAAGACAGATTAACTCCATTGGTTCTGCTGATGTTGCCAATTTCAAATTGGTAATTGACGGAGAAGAAGTGGCCACGGTCGCGTCATTGGATGCCAACGGCTATGCAACTTTTACATTTAACAAGGTCCTTCAAACAGGAACAAGAAGCGTAAAAGTTTTAGCAGACATTAATGGCGGTTCGGGAAGACAACTTCAAATGTCTTTGAGAAACAGAGCTGACATCGATGTCAAGGATTCGGAATATAATGTTAATGTTTCAGTAACGGGTGCTCCTGCTACGGCAAACGCCATGCTTATCAACGAAGGCGTATTCTCAATTACAGCCGACAACGCCGCATTGCCGGTAACGGTTGCCAATAGCGCTTCCGGTATTCTAATCGGAAAATGGAAGTTTAAGGCAACTGGCGAAGCTGTAAAAGTGGAAACATTGACAGCCGGATTTGCTTATGTTGACAATTCTGGTGGTACTAACGCAGCCGCCACGCTAAGGAACGGCAAGATTATGATTGATGGTGTTCAATACGGCAGCACTGCTACTTTACTTCCAGCCGGAACAGGCTATGCCATTAACTACACGTTCCAGCCCGGAGTCGAGGTTGTGGTTGGTGTTTATGCTGACATTTTTGACAACGATGGACTGCTCCATGGTCAACCCGCTGTTCCAACCATTGAGGCAAACGACACCATTACAGCCACCTTGGTTGCTGGAGTTGCCAATGGTACAAAACAGACATCATTGGGACCCATTGATGTTCCAACAGCTGGTCAGGTAGCCAGCGCGCCCGCAAGTCAAATTCTTGTTGCCACCGCTGGAGCAACTTTGGTAACCACGCCAAGCTATGGAACGCAGAACACGGTTCTTCCGAGAACAGCGTTTAAGATTGGTTCTTGGACACTAACAGCTGGCACGACAGAAAATATCAATGTTAACAATCTTAGATTTGTTATCGCTCTTGTCGCTGGTGGTGGTGGTGCTAACACGTTTACCGAGGCTGACATGTCTGACATGTATGTCGTTTACTCAATAGCTGGTGGCAGCCCTGTGACATCGACAGTTAGGCCGACTCCGTTAGATACAAACGACTTCCCGGTAAGCTTTGTGTTGTCAAAAACCCAAACAGCAACAATCGAATTGTATTCCAATTTGGTTGCTGGCGCTGTTGACATAGACGATTCAGTGCGAGCCACTTTGACAGTAACCGGTACCGGAGCTCAATCCGGCGCTGCCGCCGTTGTTGGTGGTAGTCCGGCAGCTGGTCAAGAAATCGTTTACAAGGCAGCTTCTTTGACGATCACGAGAGACGCTTCAACTCCGGCAGCTTCATTGGTTGCAGGAAATAGCGCGGTAAAGACAGTATCTTACAAATTTGAAGCGCTGAACGACAATTACACCCTTCTTCAATTGGTTGTGGGCATTACTGACCCAACGGCAGTAGTTTCTGCCAGCCTGAAAGAGGGTTCTGCCACGCTTCAGACCATAACAGGTATTGGCGCAGCGCCCGCTTCGGTAACATTCAATACCCCCATTACTATCTATGCTAACACTCCAAAGATTTTGGACGTAGAATTAACATTGGGTAGTATCGGATTTGGTATGGGTGCTACTGGTGCTGATATAACAACTGACTACACGAACGCTTTGGTCAGGTCGTCTGCAACAGGCGTCGCCGCTTTAACCGGTGATGTCGCTGCTGCTGGCAACGCAATTTACGCTTACAAGTCAGTTCCGACCATTAGCATTGAGGGATTACCGAATACCGTTTTAGCAAACGGCACCAAAATATTACAGAAGTTCACGGTTGGCAGTGCTTCAAGCACAACCAACTGGAAGCAGGTAATATTCAGTATTACAAGATCAAACGGTCCGACAATTGACAATTGTAACGCAGCTGTTTGTACAGGACTTGTGCTTTCCCAGGGAGGAGTAGTGGTTCCGGGAACATTTTATGCTAGTGGCAACCTTACGGCTGCCGCGGCAAACACCATTACCGTTAAGTTCATTCCTGACAACGAAGAACAAATCGGAACTGGAACCTCAAAGACTTACGAACTGAAGGCCACCAACGTTGCCGGTACAGTAACGGCCGGTCACTACATTTCTACAAGTATTGCCGCTCCGTCTAATGCAAAGACTGCTTCAGGTCCGTTCGCTAGATACGCAACAGCTGCCACAACATTGAGATATTATGCTGCTGGCGCTACTGTTGCTGCTAACGATATAAGGCAGACAGCCGTTCCTCAGTACACGACCGTTGATGTAGTTGCTGGTGCAGACACGACGATAACAGAGCATAACTCCGCTTTAAAAATCCAACAGGCATACGGAATCACGGGCAACATAGTGTTGACTTTGGCAGAGGGTGGTGTTGACAACCAGGCCGCTGCCGCAACCTTTGTTGTAACAGGCGCTGGTGCTGCTGATTTGGTATGTACTCCATTCACAGGCGCAGCAGGCGCTGGTGTGTTTGCCGCAGGTGGTGTGTTTAGCACTATTCAGTCTGTTGTTTGTGCTGGTACAGGCGCGCAGTTAAAGATATTCGGAATAACCGTGGTTGATGATGCTGACGGTGCTGCGAGTGGTACGGGTTTGATTATAACCATTACCAAAGAAGCAGCCGACTATGCAGTAGGAGATCCGGTTGTCGCCGCAACTGATTCTGACTTTGCTATACCATTAACTGGAACACCGGTTGCACCCGCAAGTTCATTTATCTGGTCAGATTTGTCTGCTCTCTCTCATTCCATCGTAACGAATGACTGGGCAACAGAATGGCTGGTAAAGAACTTGGCAACTGATGCGCAAACCCTTCAGGGTCAAGGCTAGTAATTAGTTTCCCGATAGCGAAAATCGGAAAGAAGAGATCCTCACGGGTCTCTTCTTTTTTTATTGCCTTATAATCTTTTTATTGATATAATTATTTCAATGAATCAGAACAAATCATTCACCCTGATTGAAATACTGGTGGTCATTGTGATTATCGGAATCATTTCCGCTTTTATCATCGTTTCCCTGTCCGAAACTTCTTCCAGGGCCAGGATTGCCAAGTCCCAGGCCTTTGCCACTTCTTTGAAAAACGCTTTGATGTTGAATCTGGTTTCCGAATGGAAGATGGACGAAGGTTCGGGCGCGACCATAAACGACAAGTGGGGGATATATAACGGGACTTTGACCAACGGGGACTGGAAGAGCGGCGCTGAATGCGTTTCCGGCTCCTGTTTATACTTCAGCGGCGACGATTACATCAATACCGGTCTCGGTTTTTCTTTGCCTAATTATGTGGAAAAATACGGGATGTCTTTGGCTGCTTGGATAAAAACTTCTTCCACCGCGGTTCAGTCAGTCGTTTCTCAGGACAGCAACAGCGGTTGCACCTATTCCTGCGCCGGAGGTCTGTATATCATGAGCAACAAGGCCAGGGCCATCATTTACGACGGAGCCGCTTACCAGTACGTTGTCAGCACTTCCGATGCCAACGACAACAACTGGCATTATCTGGTGGCCAGCTTTAACAATGACCATAAAGTAAGGATATATTTTGACGGTAAGGAAGAAAATAGCCAGGTTTTGAATGATTATGCTAATTACAGCCCAATAGGCATAACCATCGGGTATTTGAAAGAGTTGACCATGAAGAACTATGTCGTCGGCTATCTGGACGAGGTGAGGGTTTTTAACGAGGCAGTGAGCGAAACCAGGGTAAGGTCTGATTATTACGCTTATCTCAACGAGTTGCTGGTTAAAAAAGCAATAATCCTTGACGATTATTTATCAAGAATGTTGGAATTAAAAACAATATGAAATGCGGTTGGTATTGACAATATTACAAAAATAGATATAATCATAGTATGGTCAGTTTATATTAATTGATATAACTATAATATAGTTAATTTATGATAGCCAGAACAATTACCCAGCAAATAGAACAAGAATTGGATAAGGGTGATAAGGTTATTATCATCTACGGCCCCCGCCAGGCCGGGAAAACCACTTTACTAGACTTTATTATCAAAAAGCAGAACAAATACAAATATCAAAAGTTTGTCGGAGACGATATCTATGCCCAGGGCATTTTCAGCCGCAACGAACTGGAATCGTTGAAAAGAGTAATCGGGGACAAAAATCTGTTGGTTATAGACGAGGCCCAAAGAATAGAGAATATCGGCTTGAGCCTGAAGCTTCTAATCGATAATTTGCCGGTTGCCGTTATCGTTTCCGGTTCCGCTTCCTTTGACTTGGCGAACAAGATAAACGAGCCGCTAACCGGCCGGACCAAGACATTCTGGCTGTATCCCTTTTCTTACGGAGAAATAAAAGACAAATACAAGCAAACCTCTGATGATTTGGCCATTGAAGAAATGCTGCGTTTCGGCATGTTTCCGGCCGTCCATAACTTAAAGACGGAAAAAGAAAAAGAAGATTATTTGTATGAATATTTGAGCAATTATCTATATAAAGACGTCTTGGTCTTTGAAAAAATCAAGAAACCAAAAAAAGTCGTTGACCTTTTGTCTTTGCTGGCGCTTCAAATAGGCAAAGAAGTTTCTGTAGCCGAATTGGCTAAAAACCTGACGATCAGCCAGCCAGCGGTCCAAAACTATTTGGATGTTCTTGAAAAGATGTTTGTTTTGGTAAACTTAAGGGGATTCAGCCGTAATTTGCGCAAAGAGATATCGAAAACCTCTAAATACTATTTTGTTGACGTGGGTCTGAGAAACGCCTTAATCCGCAATTTCAATTCTTTAAAAATACGGCCGGATACCGGGGAGCTGTTTGAAAACTGGTTTATCATGGAAAAGATAAAGCAAGCCAATAATTCGCGCCAGTTTTCCAACTTTTATTTCTGGCGGACTTATGACCAGAAAGAGATAGATTTAATCCAGGAAAGAAGCGGAAAACTTGTCGGTTACGAATGCAAGCTTTCCGACAAAAAACCGCTGGCGCCCAAGGAATGGCTGGACACATATCAGCAATCGGAGTTTAAGGCGGTTAACAGCGGCAATTTTGCAGATTTTTTAACGGATTAGACGAAATCAAAACACTTGTTATCGTATATTAAAAATATAATTAAAACATATATGAACACATACGTTTCTTTGCTCATCGCCGGTTTCGGAGGAGGGTTTGTCAGGGGTCTCGTCGGCTACCTCAAGCACCAGTATTCGTACAAGAACGTGGGATTCAATCTTCCTTACTTCTTCAACATGATGTTCTTGTCCGGAATGGTCGGATTGCTCGTGGCCCTGGCCATCAATAATTCCTTTTTTACGATTGAGGGCGTGGAATACATTTCTTCGGGCCTGGCTTTTGTCATCGGATACGCCGGAGGGGACTTTCTCGAGGGAGTGGGCAAGATTATTTTGTCAAAAATCAGTCCGAAAGCTTGACAAGAGAAATGCTTGGGGTAAAATGGATTGTAAGAATAAAGGTCTTTCTTCATTTTTAAGTTAGAAAGATGAAAAACAGAACAATAAACACAATCGCTATCGGAAGCCGTTGGTCGGCAAGGTGGTTTTGATGGCGGTTTTTTTATTTCATTTAAAAAATATAATAAAAAATAATAATTAACATAAAAATATAAGCATGAATAGCAAAAAACTTTTTTCGTTTTTTAGTGTCGGCATTTGCGCCTTGGCGGCAATGTTCGCCATCGGCGTTAATGCCGCTTCGGCGAACGTTACTGGCGATTTGCCCGGCGGAGCGGGTTCGCCCGTTTTTTATATCGCGGCTTTTTCCGACCCGCAAACCACTCCCTGTGACGGGACTCCGGACGGCGGCGAAACGTTATATGCGGAGCATGACAGTGTTTCCGGAGACGCCATTTACAATGACGACAATGATTATACTTTAGCATTTACGGACGCGGACGCAACCACTTATGTATATTTTTGCAATAAAACAACGGGAGACACCCTGGCCGATATAGTAATAGACCACGATGAAGGGGCGGCGAACCATATTGTTGACCTCGGCATGGTGATCGGTAGCGGCTTGCACGCGGATTTAAACAATGATTATGTTATCGTTTGTGACGGAGCCACCAAATTGACTACCGAAAACAAGCAAATCGTTGCCAGCGCTTACGTTCAGTTTTTTGCAATGGACGATGAGGATCTTGATTACCTTGCCACCATGGTTTATTTCGTTGACGACGCCGCAGATGATTGTACTTTTGACGAGGACATGAGTACGGGCAAAACAATTACCACCACGATATCGTCGCCGGACAATTACGGCATTTATACGACCTTTGCTCCGGACACGAAAGCAGTAGGAGACATGCATGCTGACTTAGATGCCGCCCAAATGTTTTTGGACAATGAAAACGGACACAATATCGGTCTGGGAATTGAAAGCTACACCCGGGCCGGTGCGCCTGATGGAGGCGTGGGGGACGATGACTACACTCTTTATTACGATAAGCCCTTGTCAGGAGACATGGAGCTGTCCATAATCAGCACGGCCAACGGGACAACGACTGTTGCCGGGATTGACAAGGATTCTTTCACGGCCGGATATGACTTCGTAAACGACGTTACTGATTCGGGAACAGGAGTTCCGGACGATATTGCCGTGATTACAACAACAATGGATGTTGGCGCCGATACCGTGGTGTTCAAAACGACTCTTCACGATACTTGGCTGTATGACCTTTATACCGATATCGGAGGAGCGGCTCAAACGATTGTTTTTGAAAAACCAGCGAGCACGACCGTTTTCCAAGTAGATATTGATTCATCGGCAGAAGGCGATGACACTATTGACGTGGGCAAGGTATCTGGTTCTGCCCATGCGGACATGTCTACCGGCGGAGACGATTTATTTGAAGTTTTTAGCGATGCCACTTGTGCCACAGAGGTTTCTGCCGTGGATGCTTTCGGTGCGACAGGTGCTTACGAAGTCTATTTTGAAGACACGGGAGGAGCTGGTTTCTACATAAAAACGACTCAGGACAGCGGAGGAACCGATTACGACTCTTGCGGAAATTATTTTACCCTTGCCAATCAAGAGGCCACGAAAGATTTAGAAAGGAAGATAACCGTTGTTTTGCCGACTGCCGCAATCGGCGCCTATACAGCCGATACAGTATTGATTGATTTTGACAAAGGCGGGACATGGACAGCCGCTACCGATGTTTGGAGCCGCGACATTGAAGCAGGCACGGCAATTCTTTACACCATCAACAGCCCGGACGGAGACGACAACATAGTCGTTGCCGATGATGGCGACGCTGATCCCACCAATGGTCTCGGAACCACCTTGTTAACTAGAACAAAAGACTTCAGCGTTGCGGACTTGGCCTTAGATGTCGGCGGCGCGGAAGGAGATACCCATGGCGACCTGAACGACGAGGCCGGCGACAGGGTAAGTGTTTATTCAGACAATGCCTGTACTACAACTTTGGTTAGTTCGGCTACGGTTGCCCCGGCTGTGGCAAGCAATCCGGATTACGGAATATTCTATGAAGCTGACGGCGGTCTGACAAATTATTATGCTAAATTTGTTGATGCTAGCGGTGCTACTGTTTGTGTAAAATTCGGGGGTGACGCTGGAGCGGATACTGTTTTGTCCCCGGAGTACAAGCTAACAACCACCCTTACCGCCGGCGATGACGCTACTGGCGACCAAATCAATTCCATTGCCATAGATAATGACAAAGATGGCGATTGGGACGCTTTTGCCAACAATGCCGATGCTGCCGGAACCAACGTCGCTTATTCCGTTGACGATGCCGATTCGAATGTTTACGCATATTACGACACCGACGCAACCGGCACCATAGTGCTTCTAAAGACCACGGGTGTTGATTTAAGCGCCGATGAAACGGTTGATATTGCCGCCATCTCCGGCGACTTGGACGATGATTTTATTGACGCAACCGCAAGCGGAGCAGTGGTGGATGACGCAGCCGGATTAATTGCCGTTTACACAGATTGGGACAACAACGATATTCCTACTGGTTTAAGCAACAGCCATTATGTTGTCAACGAGGCAGCTATTGATACATACGCGGTTTATTTGGATGTTACAGCTGGAGCAATAGCAATAGGGGGTGCTGATATAAAAGTGAAAGACCAGAACGATTTAGTAAGCTGGACAATGGATAGAGACGATGGTGGTTCAACCATAGCAGCTGGTGAATCCGTTGATATCGATTTAGTCATTAAGGTTAGTGGAGACACGCCGGTTGGCACAGACCATATTAATCTTGTCAGCAATGCGGCTGTTGCCACGCACTTGGCAGCCGGTGTTACCGATGCGACGGGCTTTTATGCCATTTATACCATTGCTCATGATCCGCTTGCCGGAAATACAATTCAGGGCATAGCTCAAGAGCCAAAAGCCGTTATGGCCGATACCAACGCCGTGCTAATAAGGGACTTAACAGCCGTTGCTACTCCTTTGGCCGATGCCACTTATGACGTCGCCATGTTCAGCGGTACCAACCACGCTGATTTGGACGCTGGTACGGTTATTGTTTACAGCGGTGTTGATTGTACTACGGCCGTGAGTTCTGAAACGGTTAATCCCGCGGCAGGAGTTTGGGCCCAGTATTTCCAGGGCAGCGACAGCACCACTTATTATACAAAAATACAGACAGTCGCTGGTGGCTTTGCGACCTGCCGAACCATAGGAGATGATTTGGCCGGAAACACTCAGGAGGTTTCGGCAATTAATTTTGAGAGAAAAATTGGCGGTACAGTCAAAGACACTTCTGATGGAGGAACAGACGTTTTGTCAGCCGCTGCCATGATTACCGGAGCAGCGAATAACTACTTTAGCAATACTGTTGACGGAGGCGCTACGACTTACCAGATGTATATTGATTCAACCTTAGCCGGCGCAGGAGACACTGTGAGGTTTTACAGCGCTGCATCTGCCGGCGGCACCCTGCTGTTAGAATTGACCAAAGACTTGACCGCTGATACAACCGTTGGTGTTTCAGCCGCATATGGCGAAACCCATGCGGACATAGAAGGCGGGTCAAACCTGGTAAATGCGGTTTGTGACGACCACAGCGCTTCTAATGTTACGTGCACCACCAAATATTCAAGCGAACCGCAGACACCTGCGGACGTGGGCGGTGCTGATTACGAGATATTCTTTGAACAGCAGGTAGGCACCACTTATTATTTGGAAGTTTTGGATGACGACACAGAGACTTATTATTCTTGGAACATGTTTACTTCCGGCGCCGCAGGAGCTTATACCGCTGTTAACCTGAGCGGTAAATTGAGCGGTTCAATAAGTGAAGCTTATGATGTTACTGGCGCTACTAAAGTTCCCGACGTAACGATTAAGATGTATGATGACGGCGGCGACCCAGAGACTAATCAAGTTTCCTTAACCTATTCCTATAGGGACGCAATTGATCCCGTGGCTGATCCGTCAGGCAATTATAGAATGTATGGCACGACCGGCACTGATTATGATGCCGACTATATCAAAGATGCGTATATCACCCAGACAGATAATGCCAATGTTCTTTCGGTGGTTCAAGACATTAATTTGGTGACCGGAGTTAAGATTGTTGTTCGAGAGTTTAACAGCGGCAACCTGATAACCAATGCGACTATTTCCCTGTATGCTTGTACCGGAGCTACGGCGGATACTTGCGGAGTTGTTTTAGACACCTGCACGCAGCCGGAAGGTCCCTGTACTAGGACAGGTGACGGCACGGCCGGGAACGGTCTGTCTGGCGAGTACTATTTCTCGGGTATCCCCACTGGCGATTACATTCAAATCAAGGTTAACAAGCACAGTTATACGACCATAATGGACCCGAATCCGGTTGAGCCGACCAATGCCACTTACCAAATCAGCGCAACCACGGTTCAGCCTGACGGGCTGACAACCGCCAGCACCTACTTCCTTATGCCCGCCGCTATTGTTCCCGATGTTACGCCTCCCACCGTTGAGCAGTTCTACCCGGCTAATGGATCCGCTACTGCATCAGTCAGTACGGCCATAGTGTTGCTTTTCAACGAACTCATGGACATTACTACTTTCACTGCTGCCAACGTGGAATTGTATAAAACATCGGGCGGTCCGGCAATAGGCATCTCCGAGATTTTTGGCAGTCCATATTTCACCATAGGAGGTGTCCCGAAAACGGAATTGGTGGTCTATCCGGCGGCAGACCTTGAATACGGAGAAGAGTATACATTGACGGTAACCGCTGATGTTACCGATGCATCTGGCAATCCCTTTGTCCCCTTGTTGGCTGGTGACTACAAGTTTACTACCGCTGCTCAAGTAATGGGCAGCTTGGGAATTGATTATCCCATAATAGTAATCAAGCAAACGGGAACGCCGGACAATTCTTATGCCAATGGCTTTGAATGGGTTATGAGGGTAACATTGCCTACAAACCTGCCGAATCTGTCTTTGCAATTTGCCAACTGGACCAATGGCTTAAATGCCGCCAACAACATGCAATATTATTCGGAGCAGATATTGGCGGGTTCTGGCAGTGCTGGAACGCCGGTTAATATCGCAACCGCAAGCACTTATCCGGCTAACGTTTTGGTCGGAATTGATGCAGACCCCACAAGAGACGGCATTCAAACGGATATTCATATCAAGCTGAAGATTCCGGTGGCCACTCCGGCCGGGGCTCACAATACGACCTTTAAGGTTAGAGCTCAGTAATATCCCTAAAGAGGCCGGGTTCTTGAAAGAGAGCCCGGCCGATTAAACCCCTAATTATGACAAAACAAATGAAAAAAATATTATTATTCAGCTTGATACTATCCTTTGCCTTTTTCTCCAATGTTTTGGCTGACGAGGTTTCGGGAAGCTTGGGTACGGGAGTTGATACGGGGATAGATATTACTACTCAAAATTGCAATCCCTTGACCGTGGCTAATGGCACAGTCGCCCCTTATCCGGGATGTGCCATTACTTGTAATGCGGGATATGCCAGAAGCGGCAACTCTTGCGTTGCCTTGGGCGGAGGTGGCGGAGGCGGAGGCGGTACTCCTCAGGGAGATTTGACCGCTCCTTCTGTCGCAGATATCACGGTTATCAAAACCAGCACCAGTGCCACTGTTAACTGGAAAACAACCGAAGCATCGTGGACTTGGTTTTTGTGGGGAGCCACTGCCAATTACGCTAATGAGGTTAAGACCGAAGCATATGTTTTAACTCATTCTGCCGTCTTGACCGACCTTACCCCCAATACCACTTACTATTTCCAGATCAAGACCAAAGACGCGGCTGGAAATACCCTCTACGGTTCGGCCTTGAGCTTTACGACATCGGCTCAGGGAAGCAATACGCCGGTGACGGAAACACCTTCGCAAACAGGGGGACAGCAGACCACGCCGTTCACTTTAAGCAAGCCTTTGAGCCAGATGAGCAGGGCGGAACTGCTGAACACGCTTTTGAGGCTGATACTGCAGCTTTTGCTTCAGGGCAAGCTTCACTTCTAAAGAGTTGATAATAAAAGCACCGCTCTCGGGCGGTGTTTTTGCTTTTCATGTTTTGTTGATGGTTGACAGTTGACAGTAAGCTGTCAACCATATGGATGTTGACAAGATAATCTAACAGATATACAATGTATATATAATAAATATACAAAAACATGGATGCAATCATTAATTTTAAAACCGAAAAAAAGATAAAAAGCGAGGCCAAAGAAATTGCTCAAAAAATGGGGCTTAATCTAAGCGATGTTTTAAATGTTTGTCTGAGAAACTTTGTTCGCGATAAGGAGTTGAGCATTAATGTTGAGGAGCCGTCCGATTACATGCTTAAAGAGTTAATCGGGGCGGAAAAAGAGGTGAGCGGGGGAAAGGTTTCTCCTGAATTTGATAGTGCAAAAAAAGCTGTTGGTTGGCTGAATAAAAAACAATGAAAATTGTTTTTGCCAAAAGGTTTCAAAAACAATACCAGTCTGCTTCGGAACAGATTAAAAGCGATTTTAGCGGCAGATTGGGCGTTTTTATGAAAGACAAGCATGCCGTTGTCCTTAATAATCACTCCCTGAAAGGAAAATTAAAAGGATACAGAAGCATTAATGTGACCGGAGATTGGCGCGCTATTTTCAGGGAATCAAAAGACAGAAACTGTACAATATTTGTTTTATTGGGCAAGCACGGCGATTTATATAGATAATAGAAGCAGAAGCTTGATGTCTCGGCATTTGATTTGCCTTTTTTTTATTCTATGATAGAATAAAAAGACAAAAATGAGAAAACGTATATATTTTTTAATATTTTTCTTTTGCCTGTTTCCCTTGTTTTGGGCCGAAGCAGATACATTGAGCCAGAAGACGGATTTTATCGTTGAGTCCAGTTATTCTATTTCCGGGGAGAACAAAGTTTCGGCAACCCTGAAGAAAGTTTCCAACAGGCTCTATTTCTATTTTGAAGACAAGTGGTGGAGCAATCTGAACCAGCAAGAGGTTGATAAAATCGAGCAGATTTTAATTGATTTGGGAAACGAGTTTGATTCGGTGATTTATCCCAAGGCAACATCCCTCTACGGTTCGGAATGGATTCCGGGAGTAGACAAGGACAGCAAAATCACCCTTCTTTTCTATCCCATGAAAGAAAACATGAGGGGGTATTTCAGGAATATTGACGGATATGAAAAGATTGTCGCTCCCATGTCCAATCAGAGGGAAATGATTTATCTTAACGCTGAAAACATCCACAGTGCTTTTCTCAAAGAGTTTTTGGCCCACGAATTCGTCCATTTGATTATTTTCAACCAAAAGGAAAGGCAACATGGCGCAACCGAAGACATCTGGCTCAACGAAGCAAGGGCCGAGTACATGATAACCTATCTGGGGTACAACCAGAAAGAGAACAGCTATTTAAAGAGCCGAATAAGGGATTTTCTGGACAGGTCGAGCGATTCTTTGACCCAGTGGGACAGCGAGGCTTACGACTACGGGATAATCAACATGTTCGTCCACTATCTGGTTGACCAGTACGGGGCTGAAGTTTTGTCAGAGTCGTTAAGAACGAGCAAGACGGGCGTGGAAAGCATTAATTACGCACTCAGCCAGCTGGGCAAGTCAAAAACCTTTGCCGACATATTCAGCGACTGGGCCATTGCTTCTTATCTGAATGACTGCTCTTTTTCCCAGAAGTATTGCTACAAAGACGGCAATCTGGACAAGGTCCAGCTGGTTCCTTTCAATAATTTCCTGCCTTTGTCCGGAGAGAGTTCTCTTTCCGTTGGTCAGTCCTTGTCGGCTTGGTCTGCCCACTGGCAAAAATTCAGCGGAGCCAGAAGCGATGTAAAGATTGATTTTGACGGAAGAAACCAGAACAATCTCCGCGTTTTCTACATCATCAAGGACTTCGCGGGCAATTACGAGGTGAAAGAAATGGCTTTAGGCGCCGACAAAAAGGGGACAGTGACGGTTCTCGGCATGGGCAAGGATAAATCCTCAATTGTTTTGGTTCCGGTTTCCCTGAGCTCTTCATCCAGCCTCTTTTATTCCATAACCGCCACCACCTTTGCCCAGCCAATTGAAAATCAGGGCCCTGGAAGCGAAATACAGCTGCCTTTCGAGATTAGCAAGCCATTGAGCCAGATGAACCGGGAAGAGCTCCTGGGCGTGCTTTTACGCCTTATAATCTACCTTTTATTGCAGGGGAAGCTGGTGCTGTAGTCTCGCCATATACTTGTACTTGACTGCCGGGGATTAATTGGATATAATTGGATATAGTTAATATGTCCAATAATTTTATGATGAAAAATATACGCTTTGACCAAAGATTAAAAAACATTCCAGCAGAAATCTGGTCAAAAGTAGCAAAAATCGATGAACTTAACGGGCAATGGATTGCTGGCGCTAAACTGGGCCCGCAGATTTTAAGCCGTCTCAAGCGGTCTGTGTTGATTACCTCTGCCGGTGCTTCGACTCGCATCGAAGGTGCTCGGCTTTCCGACGAAGATATTGAAAAATTAATGCGTGGTATTGATATTCAAAAATTCGCCGGTCGCGACAAACAAGAAGTAAAAAGTTACATCGAATTACTTGAAAACGTTTTTAATTCTTGGAGGTCTCTTAAGTTTGGAGAGAACACGATTAAACATTTTCACGGTGAATTGCTGAAATATGTAAAAAAAGACGAGTTTCATAGAGGCGAATACAAAAAAAACGAGAACAAGGTAGAAATGATTGACGCAGTAGGCAGGTCTGTTGGCGTTCTTTTCGACACTACGCCAGCATATCTTACTCCCAAGGAAATGCAGGAGTTGGTTGAGTGGGCCCGAGAATCTCTCGCCGAGAAAAAATATCACCCCCTTCTTATCGTGGGCAATTTTCTTATCGAGTTTTTGCAGATACATCCGTTTCAAGACGGCAATGGCAGGCTTTCTCGCGTTCTCACCAACCTTCTTTTGTTAAAAGAGGGGTATCTGTACGTACCCTATGTTTCCCATGAGAAATTAATTGAGGACAATAAGCCGGATTATTACATGGCTTTAAGAAAAAGCCAGAAGACCTTTAAAACGGACCATGAAGATATCACGCCCTGGCTGGATTTCTTTTTGGCTATTTTTTTGAAACAATCGAAGATGGCGGTTGAATTACTTTCGAAAGAGAGCGTTGAAAAGCTTCTTTCCGTTAAACAGCTTGCTGTCTGGGAGTGTTTGGAGAAAGCAGACGAAACAACTACCGGTGAAATAGTCCGAAAAATGAGAGTTGCGCGGCCGACAGTTAAGCAAGCGCTTGATAAACTTCTGCGTCTTAAAAAAATCGAGCGTATCGGCTTGGGGAGAAGCGCGAGGTATAGAAAAATATAAGAATAAAAGACCAGTTAAAAATAGGGTATTGTCAAAATAATCATTTAATGGGACAATATCCTCAGCACCTTTTAATTATATTATATTTTAATTTTAAACGATGGTTTGGATTGTATGGAATAGTATCGACTAGTTCTTTATTATTGCTCTTTTTAGTTCTTTATTATTTAGGTTCTGGCCCTTGGGCTGGAAGTTTGTCTGGTTGTATATAATTAAATAACAGTTAACCTTTATGAATAAAAAGTTAAAGATATTTTTGGCGGTGATTTTAGTAATCATACTGGCATCTTTCTTAATTTTTAAGGTTGTTGAGTACAAAAACGAAAAAGCAGATGAGTTAAACTACCTGTACATTGAAGATTTTACCAAAACAGAAATTGACGGTAAAACAATCTTAGAGAACAAGGACATTGGTCTTAAATTTACCGTGCCCCAGGGGTGGGAAGCCGGTTCTGCATATTGGGCGAATGTTTCTCTGGTTAGCCCTGATTTTGAGCCGTTAAGAAATGACCCGACGGCATCGCCTTGGCCACAAAAGGGGTGTTGGATAGACCTCGTTTTTTCTATAAATTATGCCCATGCGATTGACTACGAATTCATAAACAATTTGATAAACTTAAAAGGTTATTTGGAAAGCTATAACGAAGAAGGCAACCGTTATGAAATTATTGAGGTTGATGGTCTGAAGGCAGTTAAGGATAAGGATGAAGGAGACTATATGTCTGTTCGAATTCCCTTTAAGAGAAATGGAATATATTCTTTTGAGACTTATTTAATGGGCGAAAACAAAGAGGGGTGCCTTGACGAATTTAACGCTTTTCTTAATTCAGTTTATATAAAATAAAATGAAAATTAAAAATTTTCTCTTTAGTGCGGTATTAGCTTCATCGCTAATCTGCTTTTTGACGATACCTTCTAAGGTTTCGGCAATAGAATTTAATCTTTTTGGATTTTCAGAAAAAACACCGCAGACTTTTTCTGAATTTGAGGCAAAGAATATATTGAAAAAATTTGATGGAATATTATTTAAAAAATGGAGAGACCTCGAAGCTGACGCTTATAGTGACCCGAAAGAAAAAACCACGATAATATTTCTTAGAACGGCTCTTCGGTACAATGTTTGGAACTATATTTTTCAGGACCTTCCCATAGAAGTATCAATAAAAGTTGCAAAAGCAGTTGCAGAGATTGCCCGAATAGTAACATCTAACGACGTAATGAGTCTGGTGATAGAAAAACTGGAAAAAGAAACAGTCCGGCGTTCCGTGGAATATGCGATGGAACAGCTTTTTAAGAGCGATGTTAAAATTGCTTTCGGAGCCACGAAGGTAAATTATGACACGGGCAAGGTAAAAGTTGATTCCAACTTGCAATATATAATGGTTTACACTCCCATTGACAAAGAGAAGGGGAATATCGTTGTAAGAATATATTCTCCTTATGAATTAGAGCCGCCAATAAGCCATGGTTCAATTGGATTAAGTATCGGCGTGGTGAACGACCTTCCCGAAGGGGAAAAGATTCCTCCTTTCGTGGTTGAATTTAGGGGAATTATTGGTAAGAAGTATTTTCCTTGGGATTATTGCTGGTACGGAGACCCTTCAATCGCCGTATATTTCCCCGACAACGTTCCCGACTTTGGATTTAGGCCCATCTCTAAATGGGATAAATATGTCGTTAATCCCATAAAAGAAGCGATTGAGAGTGTGACCGGGTTTTTCGGAAAACTGTTTCCCAAGGGAGAGGTGGTGGAATATTTTCCTTATGAAGAGCAAAGTGAAGAAGTTAAACAAGAGGTACAGGAAATGTCAAATAACGTAAACAATTACGTAGAGAATAAAAAAGAAGAAACACAGGAGGAAAACAAGAAAGAGATTAAAGAAACATCTGTTCCCAAAGTACAGCCTCCCGAAACACAGAAAGAAAGAAGGGAGTGTATTTTAAGCAATAGCAACCCCAAAAGAAGCTCGGTTTTGATTAATGAGGTCGCCTGGATGGGAAGCAAGAATAGCGCTAATGATGAATGGGTAGAGTTAAAGAATATCGGTAGCACGGGGGTAAACATCAAAGGCTGGAGCTTTTATGATAAAGATAAGCAGATAAATGTCTTTTTTGAACAAGATTATATTGTTCCCGCTGGCGGACTTGTGTTGCTGGAAAGAACGGATGACACTTCGGTTCCTTACGTGAAAGCTGATTTCATATATTCCGGGGCGATTTCCAACAAAGATGAATCTCTTTATTTGTTTGACGCCCAGTGCGTACTTCAGGATTTTGTAGAAGCCAATTCTCAGTGGCCGGCCGGAAAGAGCGAAGAAAGGCGCACCATGGAAAGAGGGAGTGATTTAAGCTGGCATAGTTATAGTGGCAGCGGATATGCGGATATGTTTGGAACGCCGAAACAGGAAAATAGTCCTAAAAAAATAGAAGACGAGGGGAGTATCGAAACGGAACAGACCGAAGAAGAAAGCTCTAATAGTAACAGCAATAGCAACAGCAACAACTCGGGCGGTTTCGGCGGAGACATTGTGGCTTACTGTTCGCAAAGCAATTTAAGCAATCCAATCTTGTCGCCGATAGTAATTAACGAAGTCGCCTGGATGGGAACACAATTCAGCTCTAGTGACGAGTGGATAGAATTGAAGAATGTTTCAGGAACAGATGTTAATTTGAATAACTGGCAGCTTTTGGATAAAGATAATCAAATCAGGGTTATTTTCGACACAAGCGACATTGTCCCCGCCAACGGATTTTATCTTTTAGAAAGAACAGACGATACGTCGGTTCCCAATGTGCCGTTTAATAAGAAATATTCGGGAGCTTTGTCTGATACCAATGAATCTTTAAGACTTTTTAATTCAAGTTGCGAGTTGGTTGACGAGGTTAAGGCCGAAGAAAATTGGCCAGCCGGAGACAAAGAGAACAAAAAGACAATGGAAAGGAATAGCAGCTTAAACGGCTGGCACACCTATTCTTTGTTAACGCCCGATGAAATTAGCGGTCTTTTCGGGACTCCGAAGAGGGAAAATAGCGAATTAGCAGAAAGCGACCAGCGGCAAGAAGATGAGGAAAAAAACGATAATGTGCAAGAACAAATAGCGTTTGGTCTCGTTGTGTCCGAAATAGAATTAGGGGATGAAAATGGCTATGAATATGTAGAGATATTTAACCAGTCAGAAGAAGTAATTAATTTGTGTCAGGATGAAAATAATTGTTATTATCTTTCGTATTTTGCCAATACTTTTGACGACGAAGGAAAGCCGAGGCATGATTGGGACAATCCATACCGCAATTGGCCCCTTCAGGGGCTAATAATCAACCCCAATTCTTATCTTTTAATCGGAGACAAAGAGATTACTTCTCACGAGATTGTTTCTTTTCAATTGAGCAATTCCTCGGGTTCTTTGGCTCTATTTTCCAATAATCCCGTTTATGCCGGGGAAGAAGAAAAGACCCAGGAAGAAAAGATTGTTTATGCGCAAGCTTTTAAAGTTGACGCTGTTGCTTGGAAGGATAAAGCCAATGACTTCGAGCCGACAGTAAGGGAGGGACAATCTTTTATTCTAACCGGAGAAGGAGTTTTGGGCAGGAAATATATAGAAGGTAAATACATAGACAGTGATAATAATTTTAATGATTTTGAAATGCAAGAAAAGAGCCCTGAAAATAATCCTTCTTATCCTCCCGAAGCGATAAGCGACCTGAGTGTTCGGGGGGCAGGGAATAGGAGAAACTCGGTTGTTTTGTCTTGGACGTTGCCATTCGACCTGGACACAAACAAAGACAGCCTTGATTATGAAGTTTATTATTCCTTAAATCAGGAAATTGACGTAAACAACTTAATCGGAATTGACAGTTATATTGATGTTGAGATTGAGAAAAAAGATGAGGGCGTTTCTGTTTTAATTCCCGATCTTTACTACGGTTCTAATTATTTTTTTGCCACGAAGACCAAAGATTCGGAAGGGAATTATTCTTTTCTTTCCAATATAGTTAATTATTCCATCTCTCCCGCTCAACACATAAAAGCATCGCCCTACCTTGATTACGGCAGAAGGAATAAGAGTTCATTTATTGGTCCTAGTAACGAAAACATTGTAGAAACCACGGTTTTAATAAAGGGCGAAGACGATAAAGACTGGAACGACGGATTTTCTTCTCCCTTAATAGATGAGAATGGAGATATATATTTTTCGGGAATATTAGATGATAATAAGGGCATTTTCGTTTTTAATGATAGTGTTAAAAAGTGGTTTTATGAATGTCCTTCGGGGTGCAATAGGCTTTTCCTGAACAGCGACGGGACCCTTTATGCTTTTGACGGCCCGGTTCTTATTGCTTTAAGCCCTTCCGGAAAATTAAAATGGCAGGAAGATTTATCGCAAGCTTATGTTTCTGAGATAGTGATTGATTCAGGCAAGCGACTTTATCTTCTTGGTTCTTCTGGCGGAACACCTTCGCTTTTCGTCTTAAGGGATAATCAAAATACGGTTGGTATAACAACTTTTGGCTTGGGAGGTAATTATGACCATTTTTCAAACCTGGTTTTAGACGAGCAAAATAATGTTTATTTTCTTGCAGATACCACGCTTTTTAAATTTACTGCTGGAGGAAAAACAGGGGAGCGAGTCCCTGAGATTGTTTACGACGAAGGTTACGAGGGCGATAAAGATAAATCAGGGCACGTTACTGATTTGGCATTATCTTCACAAGGAATGCTTTTGTTTAATATATTTGATGGCGGATACGATAAAGACGGCAGGGCTTATAATATTTTCTATGCCTTGAATAAAGACGACATATCATCCGAACCCTTGTGGACGAAAAAAGATTTTTATTCGGGCCCGATAGGAATTAATGGAGAAGAATTTTTCATGCAGGCGAACCCACCCGGTTCTTACGGTTGGTATCATTTATATCTTTACGGTATTGATGTTTTGACCGGAGAAACAAAATGGGCCAAACATTGGCAGTCAAACGGATCTCCGCCGTTAAGCGTTTCGGCAATAACTTCTGACAGCAATAATAATATTTATTTCACTCAAGGCGGAGAGGTTTGGTCTTACAGTCTGGATAATATTTTAGACGAGATTCCACAAAACGACAGGATATTTTCTGCCCTAGGCGCAAATTCCAACATTTCCGAGCCGGTTGCCATGGGCCAAGGAGTGATGTATGTTTTAGGGGGAAAGACGATAAGTAGGGTAGTTTTTAATCCGTAAAAATTTATACTGAAAACGATATAGTTGATGGTTTTCGGAATTATATAATAAGCGGGAAGGTATTCTTTTTGTGATTTTTTGCTATTGACAAAATAGTTTTAAAGAGTTAAAAGATATATATAGATGAGATGGTTTTAATAAAGATATGGATTTTTGCGGGGCTGAAATGCAGAAAATCGGCTCTACTGCGGAGTACGAGTAGGCCATGGAAATGGCAACGAAAGTACTACGATGAGGGGGCGTCGTCCCTCCAGCTCCACAAAAGTTCATATTTTTCAAGATAAGCGTCATCGACTCTAAACACAGTTACTATAGAAATTTCCCCTTTTTTTTCTTCATTGGTGCACCCCTCAATAGAACAGAGGTATTTTTTGTTTTTCAGTGTTTTTACAAAGCATAAATCTCCTGTTTTTTCTTTCTTGTTTTTGAAAATGTGATCAGGATATTTTACTATGGTAGGTAAGTTGTCAATTATAAAATCATACAATTCGCCTGGTTTTTTATCATATATGTGTTTAAGGACTTTTGTTGTAATATATACGGCGCCGGAAGAAAGCCCACAGCCTTTTTGAACCGCTTTTGTCAGATTGCATAGCAATATTTTTTTATAAACTACAATAGCTTTGAGATCGGTTCCCTTAATATGGTTTTTATGCAGAGAGTGTAAAGATTCCTGCTTCATAATGAAAATTGTTTAATTTCTTATATATAAGATAAATCGAACGAGCAACCATGTCAAGTAATTGACTTTAAATCGGCGCAAAAGCATTCCCAATATTTTCGGGGCATTTGACTAAAATCTGTTTTTGGTTTATATTCCAAACAGTATGACCAACAAGCAGATAACGATATCTTTTTTGTTAATATTACTCTTAGGCCTCGTTTCGGCTGTTTTTTGTTTTCCGCAATACCCCAACGCTTTTATCAAAGATGCGAACAATAAATACAACTGGTCCGTGCCTTTGCTGCCCGAGAAAGAGTTTAAGCTGGGCCTGGACCTGAGGGGCGGAGTCCACTTGGAATACCGCGCCGATTTGAGCCAGATTCCGGAAGGGGAGAGAGGGACGGTAATGCAGGGACTGAGAGACATTATTGAAAGAAGAGTTAACATTTTCGGGGTTACGGAATCAATAGTTCAGATCTACGGGGAGGACAGGATAGCGGTGGAACTGCCGGGCGTGGAGAGCATTGAGTCGGCCATCAGCTGGATCGGCCAAACTCCTTTATTGGAATTCTTGGAAGAAAAACCATCAGAAGAAATCCAGGCCATAATGGACAAGAGGCAGGAGCTTGTCGGAAAGACGGCCGAAGAAATACAGCAAGTGGAAAATTGGATATTGGCTTTTGAGTCGCCCTACAATAACACGAATCTTTCAGGCAGGTACTTGAAGAAAGCCACTCTTTCTTTTGACCAAACGACTTATGCTCCGATTGTCGAACTTCAGTTTGACGACGAGGGAGCGAAGATTTTCGAGGAGATAACCGAAAGAAACGTGGGGAAAACCCTGGCCATCTTTTTGGACGGACAATCGATAGTCGATACTACCGGAGATGGCAAGATTGATGCTAACGATTTGTATGCTCCCAGGGTAAACGAAAAGATTGCCGGAGGCAAAGCAATGATTACCGGAAACATGGACGTTAACGAGGCGAAAACCCTGGTCCAGAGATTGAATCAGGGTGCGTTGCCCGTTCCGCTGGGCGAGCCCATCGTTCAAAAGAAGATAGGCCCGACCCTGGGTGCGGTTTCTCTGGAAAATACCGTCAAGGCGGGAATAGCCGGAGTTCTGATGATTATCATTTTCCTTATTTTAGTCTACCGTTTACCCGGCCTTTTGGCTTCTTTCGCTCTTATTCTGTACATTGTTATTTTATTGGCCCTAATTAAGCTCGTTCCGGTGACCTTGACCTTGGCCGGTATCGGCGGCTTCATCTTGTCCATCGGCATGGCGGTTGACGCCAACATTTTAATATTTTCCAGAATGAGGGAAGAGTTAAAACAAGGAAAAGAAATCTTAACAAGCATTGGAGAGGGCCTGAGAAGGGCTTGGCCTTCAATCAGGGACGGAAACTTTACCACCTTAATTGTCGCTTTCATTCTCTACTTTTTGGGAACCAGCTTTATCAGAGCCTTTGCTTTCGCCCTGATTTTAGGTATTTTTGTCAGTTTGTTTTCAGCGATTGTGGTTACTAACGTTTTCCTTCAGCTTTTTGCCAAAGGAAGATTGGGAAAGATAAAATTCATTTGGTCATAAACATGGATTTCTTAAAATATTCAAAAATATATTTCGCCATCGCCATCATCATGGTTTTGGGAAGCTTGTTCTCCTTATTTTACTTCGGCTTGAATTTGGGCATTGACTTTGAGGGCGGCAGTTCTTTGAGCATTGAATACAAAACAGAAAGGCCCGACGTTTCCAAGATTAAGGAAGCTTTGGCTCAGGTCAAAGACCTGCAGGGCGTTGAGGTCCAGCCGGTTGGCCAGGACGGCGTTATCGTTAAAATCAATAAAAAAAACATTTCCAGTGAATCCTACGAGAGCATAATCTTGGAGCTGAAAAAAACCGGAGACATTGAGGAATCCTCGGCCGGCATTGAAACAATCAGCCCTTTGATCGGGAGAGAACTTAAACAAAAAACAATCGTGGTGGTTATTGTTTCTCTTTTAGCCATGCTTCTGTATATCGCTTTTGCTTTTAGGAATGTTTCCAGGCCGGTCACTTCTTTCCAATACGGTCTTTCTTCAACCTTGATGCTTTTCCACGACGTTGTCATTCCCTTGGGCGTTCTGGCAATTCTGGGGCGTTTTTACGGCGCCCAATTGACCATTCCGGTGGTAACAGCCCTTTTGACAATCGTCGGTTATTGCATAAACAACAACGTGGTTGTTTTTGACCGAATCAGGGAGAATCTTTTGAAGAACAGGGCATTGAGTTACGAAGAGATCGTCAACAAGAGCCTGAACGAAACCTTTGCCCGTTGTGTTAATACGTCCTTAACCGTGCTTTTCGCCCTAGGCGCCCTTTATTATTTCTTCGGCAGCAGCGAAGAGGGATTGAAATACTTTACCCTGACGGCCAGTATCGGAGTTTTCGTCGGTATTTTTTCTTCGGTATTTCTGGCCAGTCCCTTGTTGGTCTATTGGCTCGGATTCAAGAAGAAAAAGGTTTGACAAAAAGCTTAAGAGGTGTTATAACTATTCTAATATGGACATAAATTGCAAAGAATTCGTTCAAAAAGTTTTAAAGCAGATGCCGGAAAGAACAAGGAAAATAATGGTTCGCCGTTTTGGCTTGGATAAAAGGGGCAAAGGGGAAACCCTTGAGGCCATCGGCAGAAGCTATAACGTCACCAGGGAAAGAATAAGGCAAGTGGAAAGGGACGGATTCAAGAGAATGAAAAAAATAGTAGAATCTTCCGAGCTTAAAAAGGATTTTGAGAAAATCGAATTTTTGTTTGAAAAGAAGCTGAAGCAGTTCGGAGGAATAAAGAAAGAAGAGGAACTGATTTTATCTTTCGGTTCCTCCCAGCCCAAAAACCAGATTCTTTTTCTTTTGAATCTGGTCGATAATTTCAAAAGAGACAAAGGAGACAACTATTTCTACGCTTTTTGGTACAGCGACCCGAAACAGGTTTCCTTGGCCAAGAAGGTTGCTTCCGATTTCGTGGAAAAATTCAAGCGCGAGAAAAAAGCCGAGTCCCTGGACAAGGCCTTTGAATATTTTAAAAGCATTTTCAAGAAGGAAAAACCGACCGAGGAAGCTTTCGTTTCCTATTTGGAGATATCCAAGCAGATTTTCAGGTCAATTGACGGCCGGAGAATCGGCTTGATGTCTTTTTCCGACATTAACCCCAAAACCGTAAAAGACAAAATAATTTTGATTTTAAACGAAAAGAAACAGCCCCTGCACTTCAGAGAAATAACGGACTTGATATTTTCTTTAAACAAAGACATTGAAAAAAAGCATAACCGTTCCTTGAGTCTTCATCCCCAAACCGTGCACAACGAACTGATAAGG
This sequence comes from Patescibacteria group bacterium UBA6805, assembly GCA_002452735.1. Classification (GTDB taxonomy): domain Bacteria; phylum Patescibacteriota; class Minisyncoccia; order Minisyncoccales; family Minisyncoccaceae; genus Microsyncoccus. Next base: position 52,728 of record DKFD01000006.1, read on the forward strand.
AGCAACGATTTTATTCTGGTGGGAAGAGGGCTTTATGCCTTGAAAGACTGGGGCTACAATCCGGGCAGGGTTAAAGACGTGATTGCCCATGTTTTAAGGGCTTCGGTTCAGCCCTTGGCCAAAGAGGACATAATCAGCGAAGTTTTAAAGCAAAGAATGGTTAAGGAGTCAACAATTTTCTTGGGGCTCCAGGACAAGAATCTTTTTGAAAAAAACGAAGAAGGAAAGTATAAGGTACGGGAGGCTTAAAAAAATTTAATGGCTGAGGAAATCGGTATCCAAACATTAAAAATCATAAATGATGTCTCGGGGATTCTTCTTCCTTATATTTTGTTCCTCAAAAATATTATCGTTCAATTTTGGTGGGTCCCTCTGCCGTTTTTACTTTACAAGTATTTCCGGTTCGCTTTTGTCCTTTTCATGGAAACCTGGTGGAATAAAACCATTAAAAGGGTCGTTTTGGAGGTCAAGGTTCCCCAGCACGTGGCCAGGCCCCTGAAAGCCATGGAAAATTTCTTTTCCGCCATCTGGCCCCTATACGACCCTCCCAAGGACTGGCGAACAACTTTTTTTGAAGGAAAAACCATGCTTAGCGCCTCTTTTGAAATCGCGGGAATAGACGGCGAACCGCATTTTTTTATCAGGATTCCCGCGACAGCCAGAAAAATGGTTGAATCGTCTCTTTATGCCCAATATTCGGAAATAGAGATTTTCGAGGTTCCTGACTATACCAAAAGCGTGCCCCAAGGACTGCCCAATAAGGATTGGGAAATGTGGGGCTGTGATTTCATGCCCATTAAAACGGACGTCTATCCTCTAAAGACCTATCCCGAGTTTTTTGAAGAGAATCCTGAGGCAAAAGAGGAAAAAAGAATAGACCCCTTGTCTTCTCTTTTGGAAACAATCTCCACCATGAAAAAAGGTGAGCAGATTTGGATTCAGGTGGTGGCTTCGCCCGTCAGCGTCGTTGAAGACAATTATGTTAAAAGGGGAAAAGATATAGTCGACAAGCTTTTGAAAAGAATCAAAGACAAGGCGAACTACGAGCCGTATCCCATGTTTCTGGAAGCTTTGCGCATTTTGGTTTTTGGCGAGCCGTTTAAGGAAAAAGAATCAAAGGGCGAAGAAGAGTTTCCATGGGAAATGCGCTTGAGCCCCGGGGAAAGAGATATTATTGCCGGCATTGAAAGAAAGATATCCAAAGTTTGCTATACCTGCCTTGTAAGATACATTTATCTGGCCAAAAGGAGTGTTTTTTTCGGCGGAGCCAAAGCTTACGGACCCAGTTTTTTCACTCAGTTTTCCACCCAGAACCTAAACGGGGTAAAACCTTGGGGCAAAACCATTACCAAAATCCAGGCCCCGGACATTTTTACCAAAAGAAGACTTTACGTCAAGAAAAGGAATTTGTTTGAAAATTACGTCAACCGAAGGCCCTCCTTTGACCCTTTTCCCGGCGGAACCTTCCTGATGGGCATTGACGAGCTGGCGACCATTTATCACTTCCCGGGCATTGAAGTCGCTCCCACCCAGGCCCTGAAGAGAATCCAGACCAAGAGGGGAGCGCCTCCGGCAACCTTGCCCGTTGAATAATAATTTATGAAAGAGAAAGAAAAGATAACATTTTTTGGCAAGACCACTTTTCGGGGAGAGAAAAAGAGGTTTGGCATAAAAGACGACGACAAGAGGCGTCACGTTTATATCATCGGTAAAACCGGCATGGGAAAAACCGAACTCTTGAAAAACATGGTGGTGCAGGATATCCGCAATGGCCACGGCGTCGGTTTTGTCGACCCTCACGGGGAAGCGGCCGAAGAAATTCTCGGCTTTATTCCCAAGGAAAGAATCAAAGATGTCGTCTATTTCAATCCGGCTGATATCGAGAGCCCTATTGCCTTTAATATAATGGAAGATGTCAGCGCCGATTACCGCCACTTGATTGCCGGCGGATTGATGGGAGTTTTCAAGAAAATATGGCCCGATGTCTGGTCCTCCAGAATGGAATATATTCTTAATAATTCCATTTTGGCTCTTTTAGAAATTCCCGGTTCGACTCTTTTGGGAATCAACCGCCTTTTGTCCGATGCGGAATGGAGAGAGGAAATAGTAGTTCGGCTGAAAGACCCGATAGTCAAGGCGTTTTGGCTGAAGGAATTCGCCAGATACACCCAGAGGTATGAGGTGGAAGCAACAGCCGCCATTCAAAACAAAATCGGCCAGTTTATTTCCGCGCCCTTGATTAGAAACATTATCGGCCAGGAAAAATCAAGCATTGACATGAGGAAGATAATGGACGAGGGCAAGATTCTGATAATGAACCTGTCAAAGGGGAAAATCGGAGAAGATAATTCCCGGCTCTTGGGAGCTCTTTTGATTACCAAGCTTCAATTGGCCGCCATGTCCCGGGTTGATATTCCGGAAAAAGAAAGAAAGGATTTTGTTCTTTACATTGATGAATTCCAGAATTTTTCCACCGATTCTTTCGCCAATATTTTATCCGAAGCGAGAAAGTACCGCTTGTCTTTGGTTTTGGCCCATCAATACATCGCCCAGATGGAAGAAAAAGTCAGGGATGCTGTTTTCGGCAACATCGGAACAATGATGCTTTTCAGGGTGGGAGCCGACGACGCGGAATTCATAGAGAGAGAATTTTCTCCCGAATTTTTTGTTGAAGACATGGTCAATCTTCCCAAGCAGAATATTTATGTCAAGCTGATGATTAGCGGATTGACTTCCCGGCCTTTTTCAGCCGAGACCCTTCCTCCGATAGAAATACCCGAAGAAACCCACGAAAAAGAAATAACGGAATTTTCCAGAAAAACTTACGGCACGTCCAAAACTGGCGTTGAGAAAAAAATAGCCGCGGAGTCGGGAGTGGATTCGATAATTCCTTTCAAAAAGAGTAATAGCGCGGAGCTTTATGACGCTGTTTGCCAAAAATGCGGCAAAAGCTTTAAAGCGCCTTTTAAGCCGGACGGCAAGAGGCCGGTCTATTGCAAAACCTGCCTTAAGAAAAACGAAGAAGGGCCGAATAATGCTTTCAATTCGTTGCCCTCGATTTCCCTTAAAGAATCGGCCAGGGAATTCACTCCGCTGGCCAAAAAGAGCCGGCTAAAAGAAGAGGTGGTTATAAGGGGCGAGAACGTCAGAGACGTCAACAAATCGTCCAAAAAAGAAATAGACCTGGAGGGACTGAAAGAAATAATCAAGAAAGCCAAGAAAGAAAAAAAGGAGGAGAGGGGGTTGATTAATCCAGGAGAGAAAATAAAATTCGAGTAGGCAGGAAGAAATTCTTGCCTTTTTCTTTTTAATCCTGTATCATTAGACATATGAATAATCTCAGAGACGTCAACGTCAAGGGCAAGAGGGTCTTGGTAAGGTGCGATTTCAATGTTCCTTTAAACGAAGAGGGGAAAGTTTCTCAGGATTTTAGAATCGTCAAGACCATACCTTTGCTTGAATATCTGAGGGACAAGGGGGCAAAGATCATTTTAATCAGCCATTTGGGTCGCCCGGACGGTAAAAGAGACTTAAGGTACAGCTTAAAGCCCGTAGCAGACGTATTGTGGCAGCTGGTCGGGGGGGTCAAGTTTATAACTGAAACAATCGGGAGTAGCGTGGAGGCGCAGACCAAAAAGTTGAAAGACGGAGAAATTCTTCTTTTGGAAAATTTGAGGTTTTTTAAAGAAGAGGAAATGAACGATTCCGGCTTTGCTCAAAAGCTCTCCAGGCTGGGAGATATTTTCGTCCAAGAGGGTTTCGGGGCATGCCACAGGAAGCACGCTTCGGTCGTGGGCGTTACCAAGTTTCTTCACAGCTTTCCGGGTTTTTTACTGGAAAAAGAGATAAGCGTTTTGTCCTGGGTTATGAAAAGTCCGGAAAGGCCTTTGGTCTCGATTGTGGGCGGAGTAAAAATTTCCGACAAAACCAAGTTGATAGAAAAATTGCTCAAAAATTCCGACTATGTCCTGGTCGGGGGGAAGATCGCCAATTCAATTTTAACCGTCAAAGGGGTTTGCATCAGGGACCATTGGACAGATGAAGAATTTAAGCTGAAAGAAGGCATCCATGGCCTGGATATTTCCAGCCCCAAGCTGCATTTGCCCGTTGACGGAATGATTTCTTTGTCCAATCTCGAGGAGAACTATTTGAGAATCGGCGCCGTAGGCACCCTAAGAAGAGAAGAAGACATTTTTGACATCGGTCCGGAGACAATAGAAGAATTCAAGTTGATAATTTCGGGAGCCAAAACCGTTATCTGGAACGGCCCTCTGGGATATTTTGAAAGGGAATATTTTAAGGAGGGAACTTTGGAGATATTGAACGCCGTCGCTTCCGTGGAAGCTTTTACGGTGGTGGGCGGAGGAGAAACGACGGAGATAATAATAAAAGAGGGGATGGAAGAAAAATTTGACCATGTGTCTTCCGGGGGCGGAGCCATGCTTGATTTTATTGCCGGGGAAACCCTGCCCGGTATCGAAGTTTTATGAAAATCAAAAACATTGAGAAGGCAGCGGAAAGAATCAGGAAAGCGGCCAAGAACAAAGAGCAGATAATCATCTTCGCCGATTCTGATTTGGACGGAACCGCCTCGGCAACAATTTTAAAGGAGACTATAGACAATTTATTGGGCAGGAATCATTTGAAAACCGCGGTCTTTTTTCCTAAAAGAAAAGAGGAGGGCTACGGCCTGAATGACAAAGCCCTGGACGTGATTATTTCCCAATTCAAGAAAGGAGGGCTTCTTATAACCCTTGATTGCGGAATCACCAATTTTGAAGAAGTGAAAAAGGCCGGAAAAAACGGCTTTACAGTCATCATCGTTGACCATCACCAGCCCATCGGGGGATTGCCCGAAGCAGACATCATCGTTGACCCAAAACAACAGGAAGAAACCCGGGTTTTTAAGGAATACGCCAATGCAGGAATCACATTCAAATTGGCCGAAGAGATTTTGAAAGAAGAAATGCCGTCGCTGTTGAGAGAAAGCTTTTTGGAGCTGACAGCCCTGGCCACCATTTCCGACATGATGATTGAAACAGAAGAAAACAAGGAATTCATTATCCAAGGACTGGCCACTATTGAAAACAGCGAGAGGCCGGCCTTTAAAGCCCTGTTTTCTTTTTTAAGCCCGGATGATTTTAATTCAAAAAGAGATTGGATTTCGAAAGTGAACAGCGCTTTGAATTCTTCCAAGATGGATGGGCATATTATGGCCGTTTATTCTTTTTTGATTGAAAGCGACCTGGAAAAAGCCAAGGGTATGGCCAGGGAATTGCTGGAGGAAAGCGACCAAAAACACAGGGAAATATCCGTTTTAGTCGACGAGATTACCAGAAAGTCTTTGAACGGCTCTTTGATTTTTGAGGGTTCGCCCGATTGGAACATTGAATATTTGGGAGCCGTGGCTTCAAGATTGTGCAATCGTTTCGAGAAGCCGGTTTTTTTGCATCAGAAATACGAGGAGTTCAGCCGGGGCACGGTCAGGGTGCCTAAGGGAAAAGACGCTGTTAAAGCAATGGAGAGCTGCAAGGAACTGCTCAGAACTTTCGGGGGGCATCCGCCGGCAGCCGGTTTTACGGTTGAGAACAAGAACATTGAAAAATTTAAGAAATGCTTGCTTGATTATTTCGACGGGGTGAAATAAAAAGAGCCAATCATGAACCGATCATCATTGGCTTCGGGGGTTTTTTCTTCAGCCCTTCAACAGCTTTCAGGATTGTTTTTTTCTGTGCTTCATCAGCATCAACCAATTCGTCGTTTTTGATGAAGCGGCCATCATACCCTCTGTGTTTTTCTGCCATCGCGATACCTCCAAATAACTGAACATATCATAACAAATAATAAATAATTGTCAATTATGAGAATAACAGTCAATACTGACGGCGCTTCCAGGGGCAATCCCGGCCCGGGAGCCATCGGCGTCGTCATTGCCAATGAAAAAGGCGAAGGCATTAAGAAATACGCCGAGCTTTTGGGCGACCGCGTAACCAATAATGAGGCCGAATACGAAGCCGTAATCTTTTCTTTGAAAAAGCTGAAGCTTCTTTTGGGAAAGGACAAAATCAAGAAGATGGAAGTGGAATTCAGGTCTGATTCAGAGCTTTTGGTCAAGCAAATGAGTGGCAAATACAAGATTGTCGAAAAGACATTGCAGGAGCTGTTCATAAAAATCTGGAATTTGAAAACCGAGTTCGGCAGAATCGATTTCGTCCACGTCCCCAGGGAGCGGAACAAGGAAGCGGACAAGCTGGCCAATCAGGCCCTGGACGAGAATTCAAAAAGAAGCTTGTTTTAATTCTTTTAAACAAAAACACCCTTGATTAAAAGGGTGTTCTTGATGATTGTTTTACCTTAATAAACCCGTAAGCCGAATTCTGTTTTAGGCGACCATCTGTCTAAGGCCAAGGATTTCTCTTTGGCTCAAGCGAACTACTTTGTCTCTTGTTAAAGAGTTTGTTCTTGCTGCCGGCAAGAATTTAGCCGTTTCACTCCCGGAATTGCTTCCGGAACTAATCCCGAAGGATTCTCCAATCATTTCTGATTGAAGCGTCTCTGTTCGCATCTCTATCAGGTTTTGGGCCTGACGGCGGGCGTTACCCGCTGCTTTTTAGACCTTTAATCAGGAATGGCAGTTCGGACTTTCCTCTCCGAATCGGAGCAGTCACCCGGTTTATTAAGGCAATTAATTTTAACCAATATTGCTATGGATGTCAAGGTTTTGCAAAATGAAGATTATTGTGAGATAATGATATTGTTATGGATACTCAAAATTTGAAATTAAAAGATTATAAGGAAATTTGGAGTAAATTTTGTTTTCTGGACGAAAGCGGCAACTTGGCCAACCCAAAAGAAAAGTTTTTTACCATCGGAGCGATAAATTATGATTTAAAAATATCTACGAAAACGACCGGTGGTTTTGATAAGAATAAAATCGAATTTATAAATTTCGTTAAAGAAAATATCGGGGCGAATAGTTTTATCGGTGGATTCAGAAATAGGATATTCAATATTTTTGTAGACAAAGACATCAAGCAGAGGTTGCCGTTAAAATTTAGCGCTTCTGATAAAGAAAAAGGGCCATCGTCCTAACGGTCGACGCCCTTTCTCGATACTGTATTTTTAGTATATCAGAATAAATTTATTTATCAATGAACCTAAACGGCATTCTAAATTCCAGGCAGGCAGGCATCAAAAAAGCGACTTTGATAATGGTTGTTTCCGTCTTAATCAGCCGCGTTCTCGGCTTGTTGAGAGACCGGTTCTTGGCCGGTTTTTTCGGCGCTTCAATCGATTTGGATATATACTTCACCGCTTTCAGGATACCCGATTTTATTTACAGCATCATTTTTGCCGGGGGGATAACCGTTTCTTTCCTGCCCATTTTTTCCGAATATTTCAAGAAAAACAAAGAAGAGGCCTGGAAGATAGTAAACTACGTATTAAATCTTTTTTTCGTCCTCTATTTCCTGGTTTTCTTTGTTTTTGTGGCCTTTACGCCTCAGCTTGTCTCTTATCTCGCTCCGGGATTTGACGCGCTGGCCCAGGCCAAGACTGTTGAGTTGACCAGATTGGTGTTTTTAAGCGTTTTCTTTTTCGGCCTGTCCTCAATCTTAACGGTTATTTTGAATTACTTCAATTTATTTTTAGCCTATTCCCTGGCCCCTATTTTATACAACCTGGGGATTATCTTCGGCATCATTTTTCTTTCCCCGCATTTGGGGGTTTTCGGCGCCGGCCTGGGGGTTGTCCTGGGTTCTTTTCTTCATTTCTTGATTCAGGTTCCCGGAGCCAGGAACAGCGGTTTCAGCTACCGGGCGATTTTTTCCTTGAGCCACAAAGCCATAAAAGAATTCTTCTTTTTAATCGGTCCAAGGATTATTTCTTCGTCCTCTGTTCAGTTCAGTTTCGTCATCATCACCCTTATCGCTTCGGGCATAGGAGAAGGGGCGATTTCGGTTTTTAACCTTTCTAATAATTTAAGGTATCTGCCCATCGGGGTCATCGGCATTCCTTTTGCCACGGCCGCTTTTCCCGTTTTGGCGAAATTATGGGCGGGCAGGGAAAAAGAAGAATATTTGAAAAGATTCAGAATGGTTTTTTCTTCCGTCCTGTATTTTTCTTTTCCCATAGGCATATTGATATTTCTTTTAAAAGACCAGATTGTCAAAATAATTTTTCAGACAGGTGCTTTCAGCGGCAGCGCCGTTGAGATTACGGCCGCTTGTCTGGGCTTGTACTTTTTGAGCACTTCGGCTCAATGCCTGGTGCCAATTGTTTTAAGGGGGTTTTTCAGCTTGAAAGATTCAATAACGCCTACCGTCGTCTCTATTTTTTTTGTGCTGATTAATACCTTCCTCTGCTTTTTTTTCGTCAACTTATCCTCCTACGACAATATTTTTTCCCAAATTATCGGAAACGTTTTCGGATTTATCGCCTTGACCGACATCAAGGTTTTAAGCCTGGTTTTGGCTTTTAATTTCGGCCTGCTTTTTGAGTTTTTCTTTTTAATTTGTTTGTTTTTCCGCAAGGTCGGCAATTTCGGGCTCAAACAAACCCTAATTTCTTTTTTAAAGATATTGGTCTCAACCGCTGCCATGGCCATGGTTTTAATCGCTTTTCTTAATTATTGGCCCGTTTCCTTGCCTTTATTCGGGGAATTGGTTTGGTTTTGCTTTGTCTGCGTCGTGGCCGGGGTTGTTTATCTTTCGTCAACCCGTGTATTGAGAACGGAAGAAAGCGGCTTTTTAAACAAGTTTTTAATGAAAAGAAATGAAGATTAAGAATTTTGTCATCATCAGCCACATTGACCACGGCAAGTCGACTTTGGCCGACCGGTTTTTGGAAATCACGGGAACAATCAAAAAAGACAAAATGAAGCCTCAGTATCTGGACAGCATGGATTTGGAAAGGGAAAAGGGTATTACCATCAAAATGACTCCGGTGAGAATGGAGTATTTTTCTCGGAAAGGCGAAAAGATGATTTTAAATTTGATTGATACGCCCGGCCATATTGACTTTAATTACGAGGTTTCCCGAAGCCTGGCCGCGGTTGAAGGAGCGATTCTTTTGGTTGATGCTACCAAGGGCATCCAGGCCCAGACCATCACCAATCTTGATTTAGCCAAGAAAGAGGGGTTGGCGATAATCCCGGCCATAAACAAGATTGATTCTCCTCAGGCCAGGACCGAGGAGGTCAAGAAAGAAATCAGGGAATTCCTGGAATTTAAAAGCGAAGAGATTTTTTCCATATCGGCCAAGACCGGAGAGAATGTTGCTTCGTTTCTTGAAGAAGCGGCAGAAAGAGTGGAAAGCGCCGAGGATAATTCGGAAAAACCTCTCAGGGCCTTGATTTTCGATTCCAAGTACGATTCTTTTCTGGGGGTGGTTTCTTATGTGAGAATAGTTGACGGTTCCATCAAAGCTAATGACAAAATATATTTTATCAATTCCGAGGCTCAGGGAGCGGTCAAAGAACTGGGCGTTTTTAAGCCGGGGATGATTCCGGTTTCAGAACTAAGGTCCGGGGAAATCGGCTATATTGCCACGGGCATAAAAGACCCGGAGAAGATAAGAATCGGCGATACCATTGTTCTGGCCGGAGAAGAAAATTCGGTTGAGTCCTTGCCGGGATACAAGAATCCGGAGCCCAAGATTTTCGTTTCTTTGTATCCCAAAGAACAGGACGATTTTGAGCTTTTGAAAACGGCCTTGTCCAAACTGAAACTGAACGATTCGGCCCTGTTTTTTGAACAGCAGAACTTCCATGTTTTCGGCCGGGGATTTCTTTGCGGTTTTTTGGGTTCTCTCCACACCGAAATCACCATGGAAAGGCTGAAAAGAGAATTCGGCTTGGAGCTGGTAATCAGCTCGCCCCAGGTCTTATTCAAGGCCGAAGACGGCAAGGGAAAAGAAGTGTTTATCTATAATCCCATCAACTGGTCGGAAAGCTTTAAGAACTTTTCCGAACCCTGGGCCGAGGTGCGGATCATCATTGGTTCTTCCTATTTGGGCCGGGTTTTTGAATTTATCAACAGCTTGGAAGGAAAGCATATCGATTCCCGTCCTTTCGGCGAAAACCGCTACTTTCTCATATATGAAATGCCTTTAAGGGAAATAATCGGGAAATTCTACGAGAATCTTTTAAACATCACTCAGGGGTTTGCTTCCCTGACCTTTAAGGAAATCGGTTACCGCAAAGCCGATTTGGTTAAACTGGAGATTTTAATCAACGGAAAAAAGGAAGAGGCTTTTTCCAGAATTTTGCCCCAGAGCAAGGTTAACGTTGAAGCCAGAAAAATGGTGGAAAAACTGAAAGACGTTCTACCCAAGCAATCTTTCAGCGTTCCCATTCAGGGCAAGATAGGAGGAAAGATAATTAGCCGGGAAACCCTGAAAGCCACGAGAAAAGATGTTACCGCTCCCTTGTACGGAGGAGATTACACGAGAAAGAAAAAGTTGCTAGAAAAGCAAAAAGAGGGTAAAAAGAAACTAAGGGAAAAAGGAGAGGTAAGGATTCCTCCCGAGGTTTTTTTGAAGGTTTTCGGCTCCTAGAGCCCGACGGCGACCAAAGAAATGATGGTGGAAAGGATTACCAGGATTACGATAACGAACCAAGTAATCCGGAAAATCTTTTTTTGCTTTTTGTTCATGGCCTTATGATAGCAAAAAAAAGAAAAAAAGAAAAGTCGGTTTGGAAGGATTTAACCAGAAGGGCCAAACTTTTCCTTTCGGTTGCTTTCGTTATTTTTTTGGCGTACACCAATATAAGGATATTCGCGGAGATAAAAAAAGGAGACAAGGACCTGAAAAAGATAGAGGCGATTATTGAGGCCTTGAATAAAGAAAAGGACAGGTTGAATTTCGAGCTGGGCAACATTGACAGCGAGGCCTATCTGGAGAAAGTGGCCAGAGAGGAGCTGGGCCTGCAAAAGGCCGGGGAGCAGGTAATAGTGGTCAAGAAAGAAGGGGAGGGAGAGGGCATGGAAAAAGAAAACAAAAGATTCCAGTTTTTGAAAGACATTTTCAACTGGATTAAGGGGAAAATGCCAGAGTAGCTTAACGGCAAAGCAACTCTTTCGTAAAGAGGAGACTGCGAGTTCGATTCTCGCCTCTGGCTCAAACGTTTATTGCTATTTTTCTTTTTTTTTGATATAATTCCAGACATGGAAAAGGAAAAGCAATTGGAAGATTTATTTTCTATGGTCCTCTCTTTAGAGGACCGGCTTTGACCTGGCCAAGCTTCAAAAAAGAAAAGAGGAGTTGAAAAAAGAAACAGAGAATCCCGATTTTTGGCGGGACAAGGACAAGGCCGTGGAACTTTCCCAGGAATTGTCTTCGGCAGAAGAGGAATTGAATTGGTTTTCGGAAATCAGGAAGGAAATGGAAGATATCAAAGAGTTGATTCCTTTAATGGAGGATGACAGAGAACTGGAAGCGATTGAAAAAAAGATAAAAGAGAAAGAACTGGAGGCGTATTTCAACGGGAAGTACGACAAGGGCAATGCCATCCTTTCTGTTTTTTCAGGAGCCGGAGGTCAGGACGCCCAGGACTGGGCAGCCATGCTTTTGAGGATGTATCAGAGATATTGCGAAAACAAAGGATTCAAAGCGAGTGTTCTGGACGAGTTATTTGGAGAAGAGGGGGGAGAGAGAACGGGAATCAAGTCGGCCGTGGTCGAAGTCAGGGGAAAATATGCTTTCGGACTTTTAAAAAGAGAAACCGGGGTGCACAGATTGGTCAGGATTTCTCCTTTTTCCGCCCAGAAATTAAGGCATACCTCCTTCGCTTTAATAGAGGTTCTGCCGGAAATTGAGAACGAGAAAGAAGTGAAGATAAAGCCGGAGGATTTGAGAATTGATTTTTACCGGGCATCCGGGCCGGGAGGCCAGTATGTGAACAAGAGGGATTCGGCCGTAAGAATCACCCATGTCCCCACTGGAATCGTAGTTTCCTGCCAATCAGAGAGACTGCAGGGCAAAAACAAGGAAAAAGCCATGAAAATTCTTATGTCCAAGCTGTATCAACATGAAAGAGAGAGGCAGGCAAAAGAAGTAAAAGAGATAAAGGGGGAAAAGGTTTCAGCCAGCTGGGGGAACCAGATCCGCTCTTATATCCTTCATCCTTATAAGCTGGTTAAGGATTTAAGGACCGAAGTTGAATCAACCCAGCCGGAAAAAGTTTTAGACGGAGAGTTAGACGAATTCATTGAGCAAGAAATTAAATTATGATAGAATTTAAAAACGTAAACAAGCAATATCCCGCCAATTCCTTGAGGGAAGAAAAAACAGCACTGAAAGAAGTTTCTTTTTTCGTTAAAGAGGGAGAATTCGTAACCCTTTGCGGGAGGTCCGGGGCGGGCAAGACCACGGTTCTTAAGCTCATTTCCGCCGAAGAAAAACCCTCTTCGGGCACGGTTTTCCTGGAAAACCAGAATACTGCGGAAATCAAGAAGGGCGAGGCCTATCTCTTAAGGCAGAAACTGGGTTTTATATTCCAGGATTACAAGCTTTTGCCCTACAAAACGATTTTTGAAAATGTCGCTTATGCCTTGGAAGCTTCCAGCAACGACGGAGAGAAGACGGAAGAAGAGGTTTTGCAGGTTCTTGATTTGGTCGGTCTGGGAGACAAGCTGAATTGTCTTCCCCGGGAGCTTTCCGGCGGGGAAAAGCAGAGAGTTTCTATTGCCCGGGCTTTGATTCACCGGCCCAGGGTTATTTTGGCCGATGAGCCCACCGGGAATCTTGACCCTTATCATTCAAGGGATATAATCAAAATACTCTTGAAAATCAACGAAGCCGGTTCAACGGTCGTGCTTTCAACTCACAGCAAGGAAATAGTTAACGCCTTGAAGAAAAGGGTCATCACTTTGGAAGACGGGAGAATAATAAGGGATGAGGAAAAAGGAAGATTCTTTTTATGATTAAATATCTGCAAAAAATATTTAAAACCAGCTGGACCAACTTGAAGAGGCAGGGTTTTTTGACTCTGGCCACGTCAATTGTCATATTCATCGCCGTGGTTCTGGGAACCTCCCTTTTTATTTTCCAGGGAGGGGTTTCCTTTCTGGTCGAGGCCATTAAGGACAAGATAGACGTTTCGGTGTATTTCAATGAGCGGGTTTCCAGGGAAGAGATACTGAAAATCAGGGAAGAAGTGGCCAAGCTGGAAGAAGTCAAGAAAGTCAGCTATATTTCTCCGGAGGAAGCTTATGAAAACTTCGTCAAGACCCACGAGGACGACCCGTATCTGGAATCTTTGGAAGCAATAGAAATAAATCCGTTTTTGCCCTCTTTGGTCATTCAGACCAGGGAGCCGTCGCAGTACAAAGTTGTTTCCGAATTCTTTAAAAAAGAAGATTACGCCCCGTTGGTTTACGAGATAGACGATTACAAAAGGGGAGTGATTATTGACCGCCTTTCCGGCCTGGCTTCGGGAATCAGGAATCTGGGATTGGCTCTGACCTTGTTCTTGAGTTTTATCGCCATCGCCGTTACCTTTAACACTCTGAGGTTGAGCATTTATTCCCAAAAGGAAGAAATAGAGGTAATGAGGCTGGTGGGAGCCAAAAACAGCTTTATCCGCGGTCCGTTTTTAATTCAGGGAGCTTTGTGCGGATTCTTTGCCGCCATTATTTCTTTCGTTCTCTTCTTTTTATTTTTCTTTTCTTTCAAAACAAGTTTGGAGGGTTTATTCATGGGCTTTGACGCCTTCGCCTTTTACAAGCAGAACATTTTCATCGTTTTGTTGATTCAGCTGCTGATAGGAGTGGGCCTGGGCTTGATTTCCAGCTTTTTTGCTGTTAGAAAGTATTTGAAGGATTAGGGGTTTATTCGGGGGTCGTCTAATGGTAGGACGCCAGGTTCTGGCCCTGGAAATTGGGGTTCGAGTCCCTACGCCCGAACACTTATGCGCAACAAATCGTTCACTTTAATCGAAATACTGGTGGTCATCGTCATAGTCGGAATCCTTTCCGCCTTCATTATCGTTTCCATGGCCGGGGTTTC